>CADAAS010000009.1 GCA_902785885.1 Pseudoselenomonas ruminantium | reverse complement strand
TTTTCTATAATTAGTTCTGTAAACTCAGGATTATCTTTCGAGCAATAGGCGCTGCTGCTTTGCCGCCGCTGCCGCCGTTTTCCACAATAATGGCAAACGCGATATTGCGATTGCGCAGTTTTGCCGAGCCGATAAACCAGGCATGGTCCTCGCCATGCGGGTTTTCAGCAGTGCCGGTCTTGCCAGCCACTTCCACGCCACTGACCTGGGCAGCTTTGCCTGTTCCCTTCGTAACCACTTCTTCCATAAAGCTATGAATTTTGGCTGCCATAGATTCTGTAGTCACGGTCAGCCACTTTTCAGGGCTTGCTTTATGAACGACTAATCCGCCAGGCGTAATGACCTCCTGCACGAGATAAGGCTTCATCACCGTACCACCATGGGCAAAGGCAGAAGCCAGCAGGGCCATATGCATCGGCGTAACCAAAAGCGTGCTCTGCCCAATGGCCGTCTGTGCCTGGTCACCGCTGCCCAGATTGCCAAAATCCGGCAAATGGGAACTGGTCATCACGATTTCCCCGCCAATTGACTGGTCAAAGCCAAACCGGATAAACGCTTTCTTGAGCCTATCATCTCCCAAGCGCATCCCGAGCGTTCCAAAGGTCACATTACAGGATTCCGTCAATGCTTTGCGCAAGTCTACCCGATTGTGCACTTCTCCGTGGCTCTCCCGAATGCTGTGTCCACCGCCGACATCCAGAATGCCTGGGCAGTCAAAAGTCTCCTGTTCATTCGTCACGCCATCCGTCAGTGCCGCATCGGCAATCATAGGCTTAATTGTCGACCCTGGCGGATAAAGCCCCTGCACTGTACGGTTTAAGAGCGGGCCATCTGCCTCCTGCGACATCGCCTTCCAGTTGTCTTCTACATTATTGGGGTCATACGCCGGCGAACTGACCATCGCCAGAACTGCACCCGTATCTGCATCCAGCACGACTACAGCCCCCTTGCGCCCTGCCAGCCCATCATAGGCGGCCTGCTGGGCATCGGCTTCAATGGTTGTTTTTATGTCATTGCCCCTGTCCGTCTGCAAAAGCTGGGCAGCCGGCCCCAAGCGGCTCATATCAGCAGTCAAGCCCAAAAGCTCCCTGTTGGCATGGCCCTCCAAGCCTGCACTGCCAATATTCTCTCCGTTATAACCGGTAATATGGGCCATCACCTGTCCCAATGGATACGCTCTGGCCCCATCATTTTGTGTCTGTGCCAGTACACGGCCATGCGCATCAAAAATGGTTCCCCGGCGAATATCGGCCTTGGCTGCCGCCCCCCGCATATTGAGCGGATTTTCCGCCAGCTCCTGTCCTTCCCAAACCGCCAGGCAGGCGATATAAAGCGAAAGAACGGTCACCATAACGAGCAGAAAGGCGCCAACCTGCACAATTTGTCGTTTTAACTTCCAATCAGACATTTTTCTGCTCCTTGGTTAATGATAACAACATGGCCAACAGAATGAAACTGGAAACCATGGAACTGCCGCCATAACTTACAAACGGCAGGGTAATCCCTGTAAGCGGCAGAAATTTGGTAACACCAGCAATGATGATAAACATCTGCAGCAGGATTAATACAGCACACCCCGCCATCAATAACGCCTCGCTGGCATTCTTCAGCTTTAATGCTCCTTTTATCCCCCGCCAGAAAAGCAAGGCATAGCAGATAATAAGCATAAGTCCTGCTGTAAGGCCCATTTCCTCCACGATAGCAGAAAAAATAAAGTCCGTATGCACCTCTGGGATAAAGCCGGGATGCCCAAAACCAAAGCCCGTGCCCCAAAGCCCTCCCGTGCCAATGGCAAAGAGTGACTGTACCACCTGGTAAGCCATGCCATTGGGGTCAGCCCAAGGGTCAAGCCAGATATCAAAGCGCACCCGCACATGACCGAACATCGCATAACTGGCTGCTGCCGCAATCCCCATAAACGCCATGGCCAAAAAGACATAAGACTTACTGCCTGTCGACATATAAGTCATTAGTACCGCCATACCAAAGAAAAGCAGCGCTGACCCCAAATCCTTTTCCACCACGAACATCAGCACCGCCAGGCCCCAAATGCAAATAAGCGGTGCGATAAAACGCAGCGGTGGCAGGCGCAGGAACAGGAATTTATGTGCAGGCAAAGTCAATACCCGCCGATGGTCGGACAGATAAGAGGCCAAAAAGAACAACAGGATAATCTTGCCAAATTCCGAAGGCTGCAGGGATACCGGGCCGAGTACCAGCCAGTTCTTGCTGCCACCGATTTCCGTGCCAAAGAGCAACGGCAGTCCCAATAGAAACACGCAGCCAATTCCTAATAGATAGGGATAATTAAGCATGCGTTTTATTTTGGGCCAAAGGCGAATAACGATGAACATCACCAACATGGCAATGCACAGCCATTGCATCTGCCTGAGCAGGAGAACCGGCTTTAACCGGGCAATCTCCACCAGGCCAATACTCACGAGCATCAAAATAATCGGCAGGATAAACGTATCCAGATGACGACGGATAACCACCATCTGAATCACAATGGTCAAAAAGACGGCGACCAACAAATAGGGCACATAAACCCATGGATCCTGCAATGTCGTATTGGTCACCTTTTGCATAGCGCCCTGCATTTTCAAATACAGGACAGACATGCCACAAAGGAAAATTCCCAAAGGCGCTGTTAAAAGCCCCCAATTCTTCATGCGAGGCTCACCACCACTACAGTAATGTTATCGGTACCACCTGCAGCCAAAGCGGCATTAAGGAGTGCCTGCGCCGGATTGTCCACGGCTTCCCGCAAGGTACGCGCAATCGCCTCATCCTCGACATGCTTCATCAGGCCATCCGTGGCCAGCAGGAAAATGTCACCATCCTGAACGGCCAACCGGCCGCTGTCCACCGCCAGATTTTCCATAACGCCCACGGCCCTGGTCAGCATATTGCGCTGCGGATGTTTTTTTGCTTCTTCGGGCGTAATCGTTCCCTCCCGCACCAAATCTTCCACATAGGAATGGTCGCGGGTTATCTGCGCCACAGCCTCTGCGCCACAGCGCAGCAAATATAATCTGCTGTCCCCTACATGAGCCCAATAGGCCTGCCCCTCCTGCTCATCAATATGAAGCAAGGTTGCCGTTGTGCCCATGCCCTCACAGCCAGGATGTTCTCCGACATAATGACGAATGGCCATATTGGCATCCTGGACAGCCTGACAAAGCTCCGCTTCTCTAATCCGCTCCCTGCCAGCCAGTTTTTCCTGAACAGTATTCACTAGCAGCTGGCTGGCCACTTCGCCGGCAGCCTCGCCGCCCATGCCATCTGCTACAGCATAGACCTTGTCAAAAACCAGCAGATTATCTTCATTGCCTTTACGCACTAAACCTACATCAGTAGCTTTATAAACTTGCTGCAATTCGTTCACCTCTCGAACCTCAGGGTAACCATGCCCACACGAATCTCATCACCGGGCTTTAAGTAAGCCCGCCCCTCCAAGGGCTGACCATTGACATATGTATGGTTCACACTGCCCAAATCTTCAATGACGTATTGGGCACCATGGAGAAAAATCGTGGCATGACGATGGGAAACAAAATTTTCGGGAATGCGCACATCATTTTCTGCACCCCGGCCAATGGTTATTTCCTCCTGAAAAGCAAACCGCCGTCCCTGCAGTTCCTCCTCGCCAGCTTCCACCACGGTAAGCAACGCCTCATTCTGCTTGACCACAGGCTTATGCTGTTGCTTCAGTTCCTGCTTAACCTCACCAAACATCCTGCGTGACAGACTGACGGTAAAGTAAATCAGCCACAGGAGCATACCGTATTCCAGCACTACTCTGACCACCTTAATGGCCATTGCCGCACCTTGCATCAAATCACCTCGTAGACTAAAACCGATGTTCCAATTTGGATTTCATCACCGGAGCACAGACATACAGATTCCACCGGCTCACCATTCACCAAAGTGCCATTAGTGCTTTGCGCGTCATAAAGAATATGACGGTGATTTTCATAAGCAATCCAGGCATGGAGCCGGGAGGCCTTCGGGTCGGTGAGAATAAACTCATTTTTCTCCCGGCGGCCAATGTAAATCTGACCCTCGCCAAATTCCAAATAGGCGTCCAAATCTGGTCCTTCGACAACTTTTAGTGCGGCAAGTTTTACTTCCTTGGGCAGGTTCAACGGCTGCTGGCTCCCCAAGCGTGGCTTGGCCAGCACCAGCGTGTTTTGCTCATCACAATTTTTCATCTGTGTGTCATCATCCAACCCTGAAAAACGAGATTTTAACTCGAATATGCCACGTTGCTTTGCCTCATCAGCCTGGCAGCTTACCGTCAGCTTGCCCTGCATAAGATAATTCTGCAGGATAACCTGTTTTTCAGCTACTGTATAAAGTTCGTCGATAATCCGCCGGGCACAAAGCCGCTGATAGTCTTCCCTGGCGAGGAAAAACACATACTGATTGGGCACCATGCGCTGTGCCTTTCCCTTGCCCTGACGGGCAATTTCCTTTTCCAATGCCTTGGATAGTTCTACCGGCTCCAGATCACTGCTGAACTTCTTGTTAAAGAATCCTTCAATATGGTTTTCCAAAAATGATTCTAACTTGCCAATGCCCATAGGGTAACACCTCTAATCCTGCAAATGCTTGTTGCGCAGCTGTCCACAGGCCGCCTGAATATCCGTGCCCATTTCCCGGCGCACGGTCACGTTCACATGATGGCTTGCCAGATACCCCTCAAACCAGTCAATCCGTGCCTTGGACGGACGCAGTAGATTGCGCTCCACCACGGGATTGATGGGAATGAGATTGACGCTGGCCAGCTGGCCGTGCATAAGCGCCGTAAGCTCTTTGGCCTGCTGCTCCCCATCATTTAACTTGTCAATCAAAATGTATTCATAAGTCACCCGCCGCTTGGTCTTGTCGGCATAGTTCTTGGCCGCCGCCACCACATCTTTCAATGGGTATTTGCGGTTGATGGGCATGATTTCCGAGCGCAGTTCCTGATTCGGCGCATGCAGGGAAACCGACAGGGAAATCGGCAGGCCTTCTTCCGCCAGCTGATACATCCCCGGCACAATGCCGGAGGTGGACAGGGTAATATTGCGATAGCCCAAGCCTAAGGTATAGGGCTCATGGACAAGGCGCAGGAACTTCACGACCTCGTCGTAATTCATCAAGGGTTCCCCACTGCCCATAATCACCATGGTATCGACCTTGCTGCCGGACTCCTCGCGCAACATGTCATTAATCACGACCGCCTGCGAGAGAATCTCTCCGCAGGTCAAATTCCGTGCCATGCCGTGCAGGGTGGATGCGCAGAAAGCGCAGCCCATATTGCAGCCGGCCTGCGTAGATACGCAGATGCTGTTGCCATAAGGCTGACGCATCAGCACCGTTTCAATGGCGATGCCATCAGCAAATTCAAGCAGGAATTTCGTGGTCTTTTCATCCTGTGAATCCAGCCGCGCCTTTATCTTGGGACGACCAATGATGAAATTCTCCTTAAGCTTCTCCCGCAAAGCCTTCGACAGGTTGGTCATAGCGGAAAAATCTGTTGCCCCGCGCTGATAAAGCCATTCGGCAATCTGCTTGGCCCGGAACTTCTGCACGTTAAGGGGCGCCAAGACTTCCTGCAGCTCTGCTAAGGTCAGTCCAAATATATTCGTCAATGTCTTATCCTTTCGCTTTGCGCAGACGCGCAATAAAGAATCCATCCGTACCATCCCGCTGGGGATAAAGCTGTACCATCTTATCCGGACGCTTCACCGGCAGGAAATCCCCGGTCTGTTCCAGCGTAAACTCCGGATGACGGGTCAAAAAGGTCCTCACCACCTCGTCATTTTCTGACGGGTCAATCGTGCAGGTACTGTAAACTAATACGCCACCGGCTTTAAGTGCCTTGGCGGCACTATCGAGGATTTCACCCTGAAGCAGCGGCAAAGCCGCAATCTCCTCGGCACTCTTATTCCAGCGGGCATCGGGCTTGCGCCGCAGAACCCCCAAGCCGGAACAGGGCGCATCCACGAGCACGCGGTCAGCCATATCCTCGTATTCCTCGCCCACTTCGCGGGCATCGAGCAAGGTCGGTTCAATGATATCAATGCCCAGGCGCTTGGCATTTTCCTCAATACGCTCCAGCTTATGCTCATAGATGTCACCGGCCACAATGCGACCTTTGTTTTCCATCAAAGCCGCCATATGAGTGGTCTTGCCGCCCGGAGCACTGCAGCAGTCAATAATGAGTTCCCCGGGCTGCGGGTCAACCACATGAGCCACAAGCATGGAACTTTCGTCCTGTACCTGGCACAGGCCGTCCTGCAAAGGAGCAAGATTATCCAAGGCACCATGCGCCGTAACGAGTATGCCTTCAGGCGTCCACTGGCTTTCCTGTACTTCCGCACCGGCTTCTTTGAGGGCCGCCATCAGTTCCGGCCGCTCGTTTTTCAGCGTATTGGTGCGCACCGATAAGACTGGCTGGCCGTTATCAAAGTCACAAAGTGCTTCCGCTTCCTCAAAGCCAAACTGCTTAACCCAGCGCTTCACAAGCCAGTAAGGATGTTGGCTCTTTAGTGCCAAGCCTTCCGTTGCCTTGCCCTTGCCTTCGGGAAAAGCCGCTTTTTCCGGCTCCCGCACAGCGGTGCGCAGAACGGCATTGACAAATTTCACCGTACCGGCGTGGCTGTACTTCTTGGTCAGCTCCACCGCCGTATTGCAGGCCGCCGAAGCAGGCACCTTGTCCAGATAGAAAATCTGGTAAAGCCCCAGCCGCAGGATATCCCGCACCATGGGCGGGATTTTCTTCAACGGCCGGTTCACATAGCGGCGCAGAATCCAGTCCAGCGTATCCCCGGCCTTGACCGTACCATAGACGAGTTCCGTCACAAAGCGGCGGTCCTGGTCGGAAAGGTCTGCCTTGCGCAGATGGCGGGCCAAGGCCACATTGGCATAGGCACCTTCCTCATGCACTTCATTTAATATCTTAATCGCGATTTCCCGCGCTTTATCCATTATCTTGCTCCTTGGGAATGATGATTTTTTCCAGCTGGGCACGGACTTCCGCCATGTCCACATGGGTGTTATAACAGGGCCCATTGGGGCGAATATTTAAAACCCCAACTGCCGGCAAAGGATAGACATCCTGGATGCCGCTCATTAAATCCCGCTCACAGGCAATGGCCAGCACCGCCTGAGGCCGGGTGTTATACACCACCTGCCGGGCCAGCGTGCCGCCGGTGGCCACAAAGAAATGAAAGCCCATTTCTTCTGACAAGGTCACCAGTGACCCGATATCACAGCCGCCGCAGCGCTTGCAATTCTGCGGGTCACGCGTGATTTTATGCGGGCAGGTCGCCAGTTGCAGGCAGTGCGGCGTTACCACCAGCAACCGGTCAGCGGGGACCTTAAGCCCCAAGCGGTTAAACAGCAGATTACTGGTTGCAATAAACGAGCCTTCCAGCTTCCGCTTGCCCACGCCAAAAATTTTGGCAACATATACCGCCACGGGAAAGAGCACATTAATCAGCTCATAGGTCTGCCGCTGCAAAAAGGGCAGATAAAACCAGCCCTTAACGGCCAGCACCATGTTCAAAATGGCAAGCATTGCCCCGCTGCTGAGCAGGGCAAACAACGCACCAACCACCAACGGCAGCGGCTCTGCTATTTCGGCCAGCCCCAAACGGGCAATATGCCATATGCCATAGAGCAGAATCGACACCAACATCGTAGTCAATGCCAATATGCCGATGAACAGCCGTTTTTTCGGCCTGCCCGGCAATTTGTATTTTTTCTTTTGGGTAGAATCCGTCATTGAAACCTCCAACAACTCTCCCCCTTGCTTTCCAAACAAATCAGGCAAATCTTGCCCCATCGGCAAAACCATGACCATTCAGATAGTCCGCTGCCCGCATTTTCTTCTTGCCAGGAGCCTGCAATTCCACAATCTCCAAAACTTCATCACCGGCAGCCACAAAGAGGCCTGTCTTTTTATCTGCCCTTACAATAGAACCTGCTGAAACATCAGACTTTTCACCTGTACGGCGCGTACGCCAAATTTTGTACTTGGCTCCGTCCAGCTGCGTATAGGCACCGGGCCAGGAATTAAGCCCGCGCACGAGATTATGCACCTCCTGCGCTGTTTTTGACCAGTCAATCTGGCCGGTGGTTTTCGTGAGCATCGGTGCATAGTTGGATTCAGCCGGCTGCGGCGTGCGCGTAAGCGTGCCGTCAGATAGTTTTTCCAGCGTATCCATAAGCACCTTGGCACCCATGCCCATCAATCCGTCATGGACTTCCTCAAGCGTCGTATCCTCGCCAATGGGGAATTCTGCCTTTAAGAGCATATCGCCCGTGTCAAGGCCCGCATCCATAAACATCGTGGTAACACCGGTCTTTTTCTCGCCGTTAATCACACACCACTGCATGGGCGCAGCCCCGCGGTAACGCGGCAGGAGCGACGCATGGACATTGATGCAGCCGTATTCGGGAATGTCCAGAATACGCTGGGAAAGAATCTGCCCAAAGGCCACGACAACCATTAAATCCGGTTTCATTTCCTCAAGTTTGGCCGTAAATTCTTCCGTCTTGATTTTTTCCGGCTGGTACACTGGCAGGTCATGCTCTACGGCCCAAGCCTTTACCGGCGATGGCATCATCTTCTGCCCGCGCCCTCTGGGCTTATCCGGCTGGGTGATAACCGCCATGACCTCGCACTGCTCATGCAGGGCGGCTAGGCAGGGTACCGCAAATTCCGGCGTGCCCATAAATACTACGCGAAATTTTTTCACGACTGATTCCCCCTATGAACACTTGTGGCAATGTCAATAAAGAGCTGACCTTCCAGATGGTCGAGTTCATGCTGAATGCAGCGCGCCAAGAGTCCCGTTGCCGTCAAATGCTGGCGCTTGCCCCGGCGGTTCATGAACTCCACCTTGACCTTGGCCGCCCGCTTTACTTCACCATAAATATCCGGCACGGACAGGCAGCCTTCGGTATCGACAGCCTCGCCTTCCTTAAAGGTAATCACCGGATTGATGAGTTCCAACAGGCCATGCTCGTCCTGACAGTCGATGACCACCAGACGGATATTCTGCCCAATCTGCGGAGCGGCAAGACCGACACCATCGTTTTCATACATGGTTTCGGCCATATCATCCATCAGCTTTTTGAGCTTTTTATCTACACGTTCCACAGGTACGGAAACCTGCTTCAGGACGGGATTGCCCGCCTTCAACACTTCTAATAATGCCATATATTCTCCTTATTTTTTGTTCAATTTGCCTGCGCCCACGGCGATTTGCAGCACCGTTTCCCCGGCTTTTTTGAGGGATTCCAGCGGCAGGTATTCAAAACGGCCATGGAAGTTGGCGCCGCCGGTAAAGATATTCGGGCACGGCAAGCCCATAAAGGACAGGCGAGCGCCATCCGTGCCGCCGCGAATCGGCTGTACATCCGGCTCTACACCGGCAGCCTTCATGGCCTCTTTGGCCAGTTCCACCACGTACATATTGCCATCTTCAATCTTTTCCAGCATGTTGAAGTACACATCATGGTGCTTCACTTCCACGCGGCCTTCGCCATACTTTCTGTTGAAGAATGCGGCCATGGTATCGAGGTATGCCTTGCGTTCCTCGAACTTCTCGCGGTTATGGTCACGAATCAGCATGCTCATCGTGCAGGTTTCCACATCACCGCTCATCTTGTAGACATGGAAGAAACCTTCGTGCCCTTCCGTGTACTCCGGCTTTTCGCCGGCAGGCAGCATCTGCTGCCACTCACAAGCCATGGACAGGGCGTTAATCATCTTGCCCTTGCCGTCACCAGTATGCACGCTGACACCGTGGAAAGTAATCGTGGGATTAGCTGCGTTGAAGTTCTCGTACTCCAGCCCGCCCAGCTCGCCGCCATCAATGGTATAAGCAAAATCAGCGGCAAATTTTTCGACATCGAAGCGGTCAGCACTGCGACCCGTTTCCTCATCCGGCGTAAAGCCAATGCGAATCTTGCCATGCTTCACTTCCGGATGCTGTACCAAATATTCCATAGCACTGACAATCGCCGTCACGCCGGCCTTGTCATCAGCCCCCAAAAGCGTCGTGCCATCCGTGAACATGATGTCCTGCCCCTGATACTTCAGCACTTCCGGGAAAGCCTTGGTGGAGAAGATAATATTTTTCTCCGCATTGAGCACGATATCCTTGCCGTCATAATTCTTTACAATCTGCGGCTTGATATCCTTGCCCGAAGCCGACGGGCTCGTATCCACATGGGCAATAAATCCCACCACTGGAGCATCTTCCATGCCGTTAGCCGGCAGGGTTGCCATCACATAGCCATGATTATCGAGTTCCACTTCACTAAGCCCGATTTCTTTCAGCTCCTCAGCCAAGTGCT
Organism: Pseudoselenomonas ruminantium; assembly: GCA_902785885.1. Taxonomy (GTDB): domain Bacteria; phylum Bacillota; class Negativicutes; order Selenomonadales; family Selenomonadaceae; genus Selenomonas_A; species Selenomonas_A ruminantium_M. The sequence continues at coordinate 15,208 of CADAAS010000009.1, read as the reverse complement.
TTGCGAGCACCATCTGTCCCGGCGTACTGGGGCAAGCCTTGTCGTTGTCCTCATCGGATTGCGTATCAAAGCCCACATAATCCTTAAACCGTTCCACTAAAATATCCATGCTTAATTCCATGAAAAACACCTCGAATAAATTTTGTTCGTTTCATACAACTTCTCATTATAGCATAACTAGCTATAGTAAAAAAGCCCCTCATACGTTATAATGAGGGGCAAAGACATTATTTAGGAGACTTCGCTATGCATCAGTATTTATTTTTTATCGGTGATTTTCCCATCCGTGCTTACGGGCTTGTCATTTCCCTCTCCATCATGCTGGCCACCGGGGTCGGCTATTTCCTGGCCAAGCAGGACGGCCGTGGAGCAGAGAAACATATCGTGGATTTAGGCATTTACTGCGGCCTTGCCGGACTCCTTGGCGCCCGCCTTTGGGATGTGTTCTTCTTCGACTGGGACTACTACTCCCACCACTTAACCGAGCTATTCAACGTCTGGCAGGGCGGCATGGCCATTCAGGGTGGCGTCTTCCTCGGCGTGCTCACGGGCGTTTTTTACTGCCGCCATCATAAGCTGGACACCCTGCATATGATGGACGTGCTGGCTCCCGCCATCATCTTGGGGCAGGCACTTGGCCGCTGTGCCAACCTCTTAAATGGCGATGCCTTTGGCGCGCCCACCGGCGGCAACTTTGGCATTGTTTATCCCGCTACCACCCTTGCCGCCCACACTTACGGCACGCAACCGCTTTGGCCTGCCGAAATCTGGGAAGGACAGCTCGATATCGTCATCTTTGCCCTGCTGCTCATCTTCCGTGCCACAGTAAATCATGCCAAGGGACAATGTTTTGCCCTCTATGTCATGCTCTACTGTGCCGCCCGCTTTGGGCTGGAATTCTTGCGCGGCGACTATGCCGAAAAAGTACTTGGCTTTATGACCAGCGGCCAGGCCACCAGTGCCATAGGTTTTGCTATCGCGCTGATTTGCTTTATCGCCGCCCCCAAATTTACTTCCCCTTCAGCTGCTCAAGTGCCTGACGGTCGATAATCTTTATGCAGCCCCGGGAATTTTTTATCCAGCCTTCCTGATTGAAGTACTTCACCATGCGGCTGACCACTTCCCTGGCCGTCCCCATATAGCGGGCTATTTGCTCATGGGTCAGATGGATTTCCCCCGACCCATTCTGCGCACTTTCCTCAAGCAGGAAAATGGCAAAGCGGCGGTCAGCAGACAAGAAGAGCACCTGCTGCATCTTCCACAGCATATCGGACAGACGCTGGGTTGCCAACTCATACGCATAGCAACGCACATGAATGTTGCCCTCCACCAGGCGGCGGAAGGCAGCTGCATCGGTCAGCAAAACCTCCGTATCTTCTTCGGCGTCAATATAGACGTCAAAGGTCAAGGCATCCAAAACACAAGAGGCCGATAATATCCCCACATCACCGGCAAAAAGACGATACAAGGTTACTTCCCGCCCATCCTCAGACATGGTATATACCCGCAATTGTCCAGACCGGATTAAGAGTGCACCGATACAATCCAACGGCCCTTGATGAACATAGGCCCCTTTGGGGTAACTAACCTTGCGGGTATTGGCACAGACAAATTCAACTTCTGTCTCGCTTAATTCCTTCCAAAAATCAAAATAATGTTCAAATATCCCTGTTAGTGTTTGCGACAATGTCAATCCCCTCCTACAGAAAAAGCCTTCCCTTTGGGGAAGGCTCTAATTTTTTTGCTTTGCCCAGCTTAGCGGAAAAGCTGGCTTACAGAGCGGCGGCCCTGAATGCGCATGATGACATCACCGATAGCATCTGCCAAGGACAGCGTTACGAACTTATCGGAATGCTTTTCCGGCGGCAGAGGAATGGTATTGGTGATAACCAGTTTCTCAATGCAGGAATCGTTGATGCGCTGTACTGCCGGGTCACTTAAGATAGCGTGGGAGCAGGAAGCGAAAATACGCTTAGCACCACGTTTTTCCAACGCTCTGGCACCTTCACAGAGAGAGCCTGCCGTATCTACGATATCATCAATGATGATGGCCGTCTTGCCTTCCACATCACCGATAAGGTTCATAACCTCAGCGCAGCCCGGTTTCGGACGGCGTTTTTCGATGATGGCAATGGGTGCATGGAGGTGGTCAGCCAGAACACGGGCACGGGTTACGCCGCCCAGGTCCGGGGAAACCACAACTACATCATCGAGCTTCTGGCTGCGGAAATAGTTGGCAATTACAGGAGCTGCTGCCAGATGGTCCACAGGGATATCGAAGAAGCCCTGAATCTGACCAGCATGGAGGTCTACGGTAACAACGCGGGTAACGCCAGCCGTGGTCATGAGGTTAGCCACGAGCTTGGCAGAGATGGGTTCACGGCCGCGAGTCTTGCGGTCCTGGCGAGCATAAGCGTAGTAGGGAACAACTGCCGTTATGCTGTGTGCAGAAGCACGCTTGCAGGCATCTGCCATAATCAAGAGTTCCATCAGGTTGTCGTTTACCGGGTACGAAGTCGGCTGAATAATGAAGATATCCTTGCCGCGAATGCTTTCGCTAATCATAACCTGGGTTTCACCGTTGTTGAAATGACCGACATATGCATCGCAAAGATTTACACCAATGTGGTCTGCAATCTCTTTTGCCAGTTCCGGGTTAGCGTTACCGGTCAGGATGCATAAGTTTCCAGTGTCTAAAGCCATTTTGTACAAGTCCTCCAAATCTTTCTTTTCCTAAAGTTAACACATCATGGGGAAGTGACATGAGTCACATTCTATCTACAACAGTATATCACTGTTTGCGATTTACATAAAGTCCTTATTTATGATTATTTGCGCTTGTCTGCCCAGCCTTCGATATTTGTCTGGCGAGCACGGGCGATAGCCAGATTGTTGCTGGGCACCTTTTTGGTAATCGTGGAACCTGCGCCAATATATGCGCCGTCCTCAACTTCCACGGGAGCCACCAGGTTGGAGTTGCAACCCACGAATGCATCGTTGCCGATCTTCGTACGGAACTTGGTCTTGCCGTCGTAGTTAACGGTGATGGTACCGCAACCCATGTTGACGCCGGAACCCATATCCGTGTCGCCAATGTAGGACAGGTGCGGCAACTTGGAACCTTCGCCAATTACAGAGTTCTTGACTTCCACGAAGTTGCCCATCTTGACGCCGGCCATCAAGTGAGAATCCGGACGGATATGGTTGAACTGACCAAGGATTACGCCATCGTCAATTACGCAGTCATGGTAATAGCCGAACTGCCCCATAACCTTGTTGCCCATCTTGACATCCTGCAGGCGGACGCAGGGGCCAACTTCACAGTCTTCGCCGATAACCGTATTGCCTTCAATCCAGGTCTGCGGATAGATAACCGTATCGCGGCCAATCTTGACATCGCAATCCACATAAGTGGTATCCGGGTCCATAATCGTAACGCCATCCGCCATGAGCTCTTCATTCTTGCGGCGGCGCAAGATTTTTTCAGCACCGGAGAGCTGCAGGCGGGAGTTAATGCCCAGCGTGGATTCATAATCATCAGCTGCTACAGCCCAGATTTTCTCTCCCTGCTTCTGGAGAATTTCGAGCACATCCGGCAGGTAGTATTCACCCTGTGCATTGTCATTCGTAACCTGCTGCAAGGAGGCAAAAAGCGCGCGGGCATCAAAGCAGTAGATGCCGGAGTTTACTTCCTTCACTGCACGTTCTGCTTCCGTAGCATCCTTGTGCTCCACAATCTTGAGCACACTGCCATCTTCAGCACGGATAATGCGGCCATACCCCGTGGCATCCGGCATGATTGCCGTGAGCACCGTAGCCTTTGCCTTGGCTTCTACATGGGATTCATAGAGCTTTTTCAGCAAATCGCCGGTCAACAGCGGCGTATCACCACAAAGTACCATTACCGTTCCCTGCTCGTCCTTCAAGAGTTCAGCGGTCTGCAATACGGCATGGCCCGTGCCCAACTGTTCTTTCTGCTCAGCAAATTCAGCCTGCGCACCCAAGGCTTCGCGCACCATTTCACCGCCAAAACCGGTTACCACGATATTACGCTTTGCGCCAGCAGCCTTTGCGGCATCAATGACATGCTGCACCATGGACTTGCCTGCAGCCTTGTGCAGAACCTTCGGGAGTTTTGACTTCATACGAGTGCCCTTGCCGGCAGCAAGGATTACAGTTACTAAATCAGACATTGTATCAATATCTCCTTAAAATTTATTTCTTGGCCTTTTTCGCCTTGGCTTTTTTTTCATTTTCCAGGGCTTCCATGGCCTTTAAGAGTGTCTTTTCCGAGTTTTCCATATGGCGCTCTGCCGCACGGCTGGCAGCCTTGCGGTCACCACTGGCTATGGCATCCACAATCAGGCGATGTTCTTCCAGCGTTTCTTCCAGGCGCCCCGGATAGGACATGGAGAGCGTCCGAAACCGCGTGAGCTGATCGCGCAGATTGGAAATAATGCCCACCAGGCGCTCATTGCGGGCCGCATGATAGAGCAGATCATGGAACTCAATATCCGTTTCCACGATTTTTTCGATATTGCCTTCCTTGATATAACCGCCGATAATCACGAGCAGACGCTGTAAGTGTTCGAGCTCATCATCGGTGATATGGTCAGCAGCGAGCCCATTGGATAACGATTCCAGGGCAGTACGGATTTCAAAAATCTCATTGATGTCGCGGATGGACATACTGGCTACATACGTTCCCCGCCGGGGCATCATCACCACATAACCCTCAAGCTCCAGTTTGCGGATAGCCTCCCGCACCGGAGTACGGCTGACCCCCAACTCCTCAGCCAGCTGAATTTCCATAATGCGTTCGCCAGGTTTCAATACCCCACTGCGAATAGCTTCCCGCAGGGATTCACACACCACCTCACGGAGCGGCTGGTAACTGTCAAGCTTAATTGGAGCTAATCTGTTTGTCATATCAGGCCTACCTCTTTTATAAATTACGCTTTTCTTCGATTCATTTGAAATGTGCGGGTGACAAAGACATCCGCATTGGTTTCCTGCCGCAGGACATCCGCAATGGACTCCGCCTGTTCCCGATTTTTTGCCAGGCCGAAGACGGTCGGGCCGCTGCCGGACATCATGCTGGCCATCGCGCCCTTGTCCAGCATCATCTGCTTATATTCTGCGATTACGTCATACTTCTTTATAGTAACACTTTCCAGCACATTACACAATAACCCGGCTACGGCTTTTCGATTGCCGCGGTCTATGGCCTGCTTGATGGCTTCATTATCCGGATGACAATCTGCGCCCTGTTCATCATAATTCTGATAAGCCCAGGCCGTGGACACCGAAATGCGCGGTTTTGCCAGAACCACCCAGGTTTCCGGCATATCGGAAAGCCTCGTCAGCACTTCCCCGCGCCCTGTGGCCAGCATAGTGCCGCCCATAATGCAGAAGGGAATATCCGAGCCTAGACGTGCGCCCAGTTCACAGAGTTTTTCCTCATCGAGCTGCAGGCCATATAAATCATTCATGCCCTTGAGCACAGCCGCTGCATCTGCGCTGCCGCCGGCCAGACCTGCCGCCACGGGAATGCGCTTTGTCAGTTCAATGCGCACGCCCCCCTCAAGGCCGTATTCCTGCCGTATAAGCTCTGCCGCCCGCCAGGCCAAATTCTTTTCATCCGCCTTCAGCCAAGGCACGTTAATGCTCAGCTCGATATCCCGCTCCGTTTTTTCCATCACCAGCGTGTCATGAAGACCTATGGTTTGCATGACCATAGCCACTTCATGGAAACCATCCGGGCGCTTGCCCAATATGTCCAGCGTCAAATTTATCTTGGCATTTGCTTCTACTGTAACCATCTGCACACTCCCATTCAATCAACTTCTATTAGAATATCAATTTTTACTCTATAACGCAAGAATTCCCCCGCTCTTTGCAAGAATAAATTTGACTAGCCCCCCGCTTATCCACTATAATATAGGTTATGTCATAGGGAAGGGAGCGGATTAAAACATGAAAATACTTGCCCGGCATTTGACCGCGGATTTATTTAACTGTCAAAACAACCAATTAACCGATAAAGAACTCATTTTGGATATGCTCAAAACCATTTTACAGGATTTGCAGATGCAACTGGTTAGCTGTGTTACGGAATCTCCGGACAGCGAGCATGAGGTATTCATTCTTGCACTGGACAAAGGGCATATCACCCTGCATGTCTATCCTCAGCTCAAATATGTTGCCTTGGATGTCTTCCTCTGTCAGGAAGATGCCGAACCGGATAAACTCGGTCAGGCTGTACGCAATTTCTTCAAACCGGATAAGACCAAGACCACGGTCTTAAAGCGCGGAGATTTCGGTGCACCGAAGGAAATTAAGCCCAAGGTGAAAACAAAAGTTGCGCCCTTGCGCAAAATCCACAACACCGGTGCCAAGGTCATTCGCATCTTAGCCCGGCGCAACAACAATCAGCAATAAAATTTCATCCATAAAGCAGGAGCGGACGCCATACCGGCATCCGCTCCTGCTTTATTTATTTTTCACGCTCTAACATTACAGCATAACATATCGTTCCATACAGGGGATGCAGCTCCAGACGATGACAGATTTCCACTTCCACCAGTCCCCGCTGCACATTCAGCAAATGATAGCGGAATATTTTCGTATTCTCGTTTTCACTCTCCCGATGGAAGGTATTACGCTCCTTATCATCCACCAGGCCCAGCACAGAACCAGCCGTCCGCTGCTGCAGGGCATCCAGACTTTCATCGCCGGTCAGCCGCAGGAGTTCACCACTCGCATACAGCAGGGTGTTCTGCGGGTCAATCTTGTAAATCACGATAGCTGCCGGCAGATTGCAGCTGACATTGTGCAGGTTAAAGCCCAATCTTGTCCGCATAACCTGCTGCTCAAGTTCCGCATCATAAATCACATAGCCATTCTTGCCCTTGAGCTTCACACCATAAAGCGCTTCATCCGACTGCCGGAATAATACCGACAAATCGTCCGCCAAATCAGGATATATCGAAACACCCACAGAAACCGAGAAGGTCTTGCCCCGTTCTCCGACGGTAAAGCTCTTGGGCAGGCTGCAGAAATCCGCAATCCGTTTTTCAGCCTCCACTGCGGATATATCCTTCAAAATGACGATGAATTCATCACCGCCATTGCGGCCTACAATACCTATATCGCCAAAATAGGAAAGCAAAATCCGGGACAGCTTTTTCAGCACCTCATCCCCAATGGCATGACCATACAAATCATTGATGAACTTAAAATCATCAATATCGAGCGTCAGCATCACCGCCGTTTTGGCGTCCGCCCACCAGCCCTTGAGTTCCCGCTCCACACCAAAACGGTTAAATAAGCCCGTCAGCGCATCATGGTAGGTCCGCTTCTCCATTTCCTCCTGGTTGCGCTTCAACTGACTGGCCGCATTGGCAAAAGCCCGGCACAAATCACCGATTTCATCATTGCCGCCTTCGGGCACAGCCACATCAAAATTACCTGCTGCTACCTCATGCGATACTTCCGTAAGACGCGTCAGTTTTTTCGTCATGCGCTTGCTCACCAAAAAGCAAAATACTGCAGAAATCACCACGAGGAGCAGGAATACTTCACAGAGCTGAATGATTTTGTACATGGCTTCTGCATAGGTTTCATGCACAGGTGCTGCCACCATCAGGGCCAACTCATTGCGCAGACTGACCACCGCCATATCGTATTCTTTGCCGTTCCAGTTGTAGCGCATGAGTTCCTTGCTGTGCGTGTTGGGCACCAAAAATTTACCTGTGCTGGAAATCAGCTGACCGCCACGGGTCGACTCAATCCCATCCGGATTCTCCAGCGTGTAATGAATACGCCCGGATAAATCCGTCAAAAACGCCTGTCCCGAATTATAAGATGGCACATGCTCTATGCGTGACAGCAGCTGCCGAAAATCCAAATCCACACCGATTACCGCGACGAGTTTTTTATCCTTGTAAACCGGCGTGACGTAAGACAACAGATAACGCCCCTGCACATCGTAGTAATAAGGCGGTATCCACATCCCATGCCCTTTTTCTACCGGCAGTTTATACCAGCTGGTATGCGCTACATCATCCGCAGCATAGGACGAAACCAGACCGAGTGGCCTGTCTTCAAAATCTTCACCTTCAGCCGGCCGCACACGCCACAAATTTTCCTCGCTGCCATTAAGCTCATCGGCATAATAGACATAATAGGAACATACAACATCCATATTGCCTACTGCATTCTGAAACGCCTGCTTTGCACTGCGGCTCAAAAATTCCCGCATTTCCTTATCCGGCAGCCCCGGTGCCGCTGCAACCTGCAGCTTCACCTCATTGGCAACAAACTTGGTCACATCCTCGGCATGAATCAACTGCGTATTGATAACCGCCCGCTGATTCTCCGCTACGCGGTTAAGGTTCTCCGCCTCATGTTCTCCCGTCAGCCGGTCAATGGTCATCACGCTGACCGAGCCCATCCCCAATGCCAGTATCAGCATAAACGTCATACACATGGCCAATATTTGAAATTTTATTGAATGAAACATCGGTCAACCACCACACTTATATAGATTCACTACACTACATAGTTAATTACACCTTTAACGCTGAATTTCCTGCTCTATACATAAAAATCCATATAATTTAGCACAATTTTCGCACAGCCTTGCCATTAAGATAATCACAAAGCCGCCCCTGATAGCGTCCCTCCTGACGCATCACGTTGATTATATGGTCGCGGATTTTCCACCAGCCCGTATGCCAGTTGGAAAACAGCGTATTTTCCTCCGGTGCCCGGCCGATAATGCGCTGCAGGACAATGTCCGGCGAGAGATGTTCCAAAAACTTAATCACGCGGTCCTCATATTCCGGCAGGGTAATCATTTTGATTTTGCCCGCCTCATAATCCTTCGCCATGGCTGTGCCCTTGACGATGTACAGTGCATGCAGCTTCACCTGGTCAACGCCCAACGCCGACAAAATCTTGGCATCCTCAATCACGTCCAGTTCATCATCCCAGGGAAGATTCAGAATCAGATGGACGCAGGACTGCATACCGAATTTCTTAATGCGCAAAATGGCATCGATAAGCTCTGCCAGCGTATGACCGCGGTTAATCTCCACCAAAGTATGAACATTGGTACTCTGCAGCCCCAGTTCCACACAGATGTCAATATTGTGCTTCTCCTTCTGTTCCTGCAGTACCGCCAAATGCTCGTCGCTGACGCAGTCAGGGCGGGTGGCAATATAAACCGCCACCACATCTTCCGGCGCTCCGGCTTCATCCACCCAGGCCGCCAGTTTTTTGGGTGTGGTGTAGGTGTTACTGAAATTCTGCAGATAGGGAATAAACTTCTTCGCCTTGTACTTCGGCACGATATGCGCCTTGTTGGCCTCCATCTGCTCCGTAATCGTCATCGACGCCGGCAGGTTCTCATAGCCCGTGCCAATCTCCCCGCAAAACGTACAACCAGCCCCGCCATTGCCACAGGTGCCGTCCCGATTCGGACAGGTCACAGGCAGTGCAATCGGCAGCTTATAGACCTTCTCGCCGTAGCGGTCTTTTAGATAATCGGAAAATGCCCGATAAATAGATTGTTCCATTACAACTCCCGCAAAATCTCACCAATAAATTTATCCATAGTATATGCTCCATCCGCCTGAAGCGCCTTTTTATCAAAAACCATGAAGTATTTATAACGGTTTCCGGCCTTTGCCTGCCAATGACGACCCAGTTTCAGTTTCATCCGGCTATCATCGCCGTCCAGATAATCCCCCTTGGCTTCAATCAGAAGAATCTTTTCTGACTCCGTTTTGACAATAAAATCCGGATAATGATTGATAAAGGCATTAAGTCTCATGCCCTTGCGCTCGTTGATACGGTGCCACCAGCGCACATTATCCTGCTCCACTATTGCATCCAAAAGCCGCCGTTCAAAATGATTCATATCCTCTTTTTCGGCTTCATACAAGGATTTTGGGATGGAGGAAATACTTTCTGCTGGAGTTATTACTTTGGGCAATTCATAGCTTTCCTGACAGGTAATTTTGTCAAAATCCAGCCACTCATAAAACTTCTTCTCCTGATACTTGCGCGTTAATGCTTCAATTTTTTCCCTGATTTTAGCCGTATAAAAGGGCAGCGAACTTTCCAGCGCTGACAATTCATCTATGATCATGCCATCCACCACGCGCCTTACATAATCCATAATTTCCGGGTCAGCCATACTGTTGTTATTCTTGGAAAGCATCAGAGCGATATGCGCCACACATTCTTCCTGCCGTTTGGCAGGTGCCAACTGTGCCAGATATTCCCGAAAGCGCTGACTATCCTTTTGTGCCATGCGTTTGCACTTGGGAATAGCCTCTCCCTGTTCAGCAAGATTTACTTCATAAACGTCACCCGTAGATAGCTTAAAATTTATCTCCGTATCTTCCTTCTGCAGATTAAACCCTGCGGTCAGATTCTCCGGCGCGAGCAGCACCTTGCTGTCTCCGAACAGATTACTGCTGCCCATTTCCAAAAAGAACTGCGGCAAGCGCAAATTTGCGGCTTCATCCGCAAATTCACTCTGCACGCTGTACTGTTTCTGCATTCTTCCCAGCTCCCCTGTCAGCAAACCACTTCGTTCTGCCTGCTGTGCTTCCTGCGCAAAGTTTTCTGCCGCCTGCTTTGCTTCTTCCAACATGGCAGCAGTATTATCCGCCCCCCCGTATTGACCGGCAGATTCCTTCCATCCCTCTGCTTCCTGCATATCTGCAAAATCATCATAGTCTGTCGCTGACTTTGGCTCGTCTTCCTTTTTATCCTCTGGGGTAAAGTTCAGATTCCCTTGCTCCACTCTTTCTGCCGCTGGCGGCTCAGCTGACATACTATCTACCGCCCGAAAATCCTTTTCTGAAAAACCTGCATGATTCAGCCCTGCCACCACATTTTGCAGTGTTGCATGGAAATCCTGAGAGCAGGTCAACACATAAGACATATTCAAAGCCTTGGCTGCATACAAGCGCGTATAAGGCTGACGCAACACCCTGCCAAGTATCTGCTCCACATCAACCTTGGATGTCTTATTCGCCAGTGTTGCCAAAATATAAGCAAAAGGACAGTCCCAGCCCTCTTTCAAGGCATTAACCGTGATGATATAACGAATCGGACACTCACGGGAAAGCAGGTCTACGCCCTTTAGGTCATCTACTTCACTGGTCTTAATGGCGATTTGCTCTTCGGGAATACCGATTTCCACCAGTCTTTTCTTGACCTTCTCAAAGGTAGCCTTGTCCTTGGCAATCTTCGGCTCGGCTTGAAACAGGATAATGGGTCTTATATAGGGATTTCCCTGCTTTTCTGCCTCTATCGCCGTCCGTTCGAGCCGTCCACGCAAAGACAGGGCATCACTTAACACATCTTTGCGCTCGCGCCGATTGTAAACGATAACCGGAAGCTTTACCATGCTTTCCTTCTGCAATTCTCTGGCATCCACATAGGAGATAATATTGCTCCCCTGTCGTGGCGTAGCGGTCAGATTCAGGACAAAGGAAGGATTCAGATTGTTTAGCATTTCCACACTGAGGTCGGATTTGGCGTTATGGCTTTCGTCCACAATAACCACGGGATGAAGTGCCCGCAGGGTCTGAATCAAAGAACTATCCGGCGTATCGGGCAATAAATCTTCTTCGCTGATGATACTTTGGAAAGACAATAGCTGACCGTTTTCCTGATAAACCTTCCGCACATCCTTTTTGCGGCTGTTGATACGCAAAGAGGCAAAACTCATGATACAAAGGGTCAGCTGCGCCCGAACACTGTCCAGAGAAAATCCCTGCCCGGCTAAAAGCTGCTCCTTGCTAAAAACTTCCACTTGCCCCCGATTATCCTGTTCTAGTCGCTGATGATAGGGATGGCGAGGATTAGAAAGGTTATTGAGCGTCTGTGTCAGGATGGAATCGGACGGCACAAGCCACACCACCATTCTCGGCTGACCGGGCTTATAGTTCAGACCATGAAAAATCTCGCTCACGGCACTGCAGGCGATAAGCGTCTTGCCGCCGCCTGTGGGAACTTTCATGCAGACATTGGGAATCCCCGGCAAATCATGGTGATAGGCTGGTATTCCGTCACGCCCCACATGAAAATCTCTGTCTCCCCAGAAATTTTCCCACGCATGATTAAGGTCAGGAGCAGCAGACAAGCACTTTAAGTAAGCGCGCAAATCCTTCAGCACGCCTTTTTGATAATTTTTTAGTTCCATCTTCTCCGCTCCTTAAATTCTTGTAATATCCCGGGGAATCTTCTTGAAGGTGATATTGAATTTTTCGAGTTGGCTTTCCGATAGCGTACAGGTATCGGCATAAATCATATACCCATCTGCACGAGTCTTCACCGCCGCTTCCAAAAGCTCATAATCAAGGATTGTCCGCCTGTCCTTCTCATAACAGAAATAATAGGCTTTGGCAAAATGCGTCCCCAAATAATACGGCTCACTTTCGCGTGACGGCTCTAAAGGCTGTTGTGTCTCCGTAAAGTAAATGTACTCCCGTAGTTTATCCGTGCCCACATCTTCATTGATATTGCCGTTTGGAAGCAGTAAGGGCTCGCCCAGCTCATAGAAGGAAAAGTCTCCGCCCGTACCAGCTACTTTCTTTTTACCTGTGCCATAACCATCCATCACCCGGCGCACCCGCTCCGCCGTAATGCTTTCAGCATAATCCATCATTTCAATCAGGATAAACTTGCGGTTGCCGCCATCCGCTTTGTTTAGGTTCAAAACCGCATGGGCGGTTGTGCCACTGCCGGCAAAGCTGTCCAAAACGATAGAATCCTTGTCAGTGGCAATTTGCAAAATACGCTCGATTGTTCCTACGGGTTTAGGATTTTGAAAATCTGTTTTCTTAAAACCAAGAAATTTCTCAAACATTTCTGAGCCTCGTTCACTGTTCACGTCCTTGAAATTCCACACAGATGTAGGTTTAACCTTTCCACGTTCATCTAAATATTGCCATTCAAAGACGCTCCATTGTCCCTTATTTGGCATATACCTTGGATGGATATAAGATTTTTTTTCTAATGCGGTATCTCTCCCCCATCTCCAAGTTCCCTCAACAGTATTTGATTTCATCGGCTGAATTCGAATATATTCATTTGGAGTTATATCATCATTTTCTCCGACAATCAAATCATTAGTTTTCTCACAGTAAAAGAAGGGATAAAACAAATTGGGTCGATCTTCTCGTGTATCATGACTACCACGTTTTCGCAAATCTTCTTCTCGATATAGCCGATTATCTTTATCAACCTTTGTATACCTTCTCGTAATATGTTCTTCCGGTTCAAATCCATCAAAAACAATTTCCGTAGATTTTTTGTATATGACTATACTTTCATGTGCAGTAGCAATATACTTGTCATCAGAACGTCCAGACGGCTTATTCACACATGCAATTTCAGATATAAAATTCTGACTTCCGAAAATTTCATCCATTACCATTCGCAAAAATGGCTGTTCATGATAATCAATGCTGATAAAAATAGCCCCATCATCAGCCAGCAGCCGTTGCAGCAGTTTCAGTCGCGGATACATCATGCACAGCCACTTATCATGACGGGAGAGGTCTTCCCCTTCCTTGCCGACAACTTCCCCCAACCATTTTTTGATGCGCGGGTCATTGACATTATCGTTGTAGACCCAGCCCTCATTGCCCGTGTTGTAAGGTGGGTCGATATAGATACACTTCACCCGTCCTTCGTACTCCGGCAGGAGCGATTTCAACGCCAACAGATTATCCCCATGAATAATCTTGTTACTGCTGTTCTCCCCACCAAAGCTATACTTCCTATCAAGCACATGAAAAGGCACATCCAAATGATGATTGATAACCTTGTCTTTCCCTATCCACTGTAAAACTGGCATAATGCCCTCCATCACTAATTCAACTGCCTACGATTTGTAAGCAACTCACCAAAGTTACCGCAGCACTAAAGTCGGCGTCTGTAAAAGTTCCTCAAACATGGGCTGATATAGCGATACATCATCCATTGGAGATATGGCAGTCACCCTCCTGCCACCATCCTTGCTTGAGCCACCACAGTGATACAGCCGTTGTCCTTCACTGCCATAGTCCAACATTATAAAGCGGTCATGATATCTTCCTCCCGTTTGCTGAAGGGTAATTTGAACATAGGGCAGGTATCTGGTGCCTCCCCAACTTGAGGTCAATTTTTTTGACCTCAAGTTCGCCCACTCATCTTTGGTTAGCTGAAAACGGAAATCATCATCAAATTTATGGATGTTATTTTTGACCTGTTGGTTAAATGCTTTCGTAGTGTAGCCGTATATTTCAGCCAGTTCCATATCAAGCATAACCCGCTGTCCACGTATGATGTATATTTTGTTTTTGATAGTCTCCTCTGAAATAATCATTGGTGTGTAGCTCAATTTCGCACCTCCTAATGCAGGGCTATTAATATGTAATAATAATTTCCGAGACACCGTTTCGGAAAAAGCTTTTCCAATATTACCTACTTGATCCTATAATACCTCTGATTACGGCTGGTAGGCTTATCCGGTATGGTCATGGCAATCAATCCCTGCCTCATAGCTGGCTCGATATAGTTGCGCTTCAAGCCAGCTGTGGCCTTCAAGCCCAATATTTCCTGCAGTTCCTTAGCCTTGTAGGAAATATCATATTTCATGACTGCCAGCAGTTTTTTGACACATTCATTGTCTTCGCCCAAAACATCTTTTTCCAACAGCTCATCCAACACCGCATCTATCATGTGCAACATAAAGATGATAAAAGGCGTGGACTCCCCAGCCCGATAGGATGAGCTTATAGCCGCATAATACTCGCTTTGATATTTGTATATCTGATTCTCAATAGGCAAGTAAGCAAAGATGGGCTGCCACTGAGCCAATAGCGCCGTCTGCCACAACCTTGCCATGCGTCCGTTGCCATCAGCAAAAGGATGGATAAAGACAAACTCATAATGAAATATTGAGGATAACAGCAGTGGCTGGATACGATTGCACTCTTCCCACAACCACGTAAATAAATCTTCCATTTGTCCCAGCACTAATCTTGCCGGTGGTGCCATAAAAATGCATTTGCCGTTGGCAAACACACCTTCCTCGCCACTGCGCAATTTACCAGACTCCCGTACCAATCCTGCTGTCATAATCCCATGTAAGCGCAATAACTCTTCTAAACGGTACGGATTGAGGTCAGTTAATTCT
>CADAAS010000008.1:3789-29893 GCA_902785885.1 Pseudoselenomonas ruminantium | reverse complement strand
AAGGATGACAAGGTCACGATTATGTCGGTGCTGGAAGGCACGCCCGGCGAAAAAGTGGGACTTAAAGTCGGTGACGAAATCATGTCTGTGGACGGTACGCCAGTGACGGAGTACCAGCCGGAGGAAGTGGCCCTCCATATCCGCGGCGAAGCGGGCACCGAAGTGAAGCTGATGATTCATCGCGCGGAGGAAGAGGACAAGGAATATGCCATTGAGCGCGATACGATTAAGGTGCCGTCGGCCAAGGGCAAGCTGCTCGATGACAGCACGATGGGCTATATCCGCATTGCCTCGTTTGCCGAGAATACCGGTGATGAGTTTAAGGCCGAATACAAAAGGCTTAAAGAGGCCGGCATGACCGGGCTTATCCTTGACCTGCGGCAGAATCCCGGCGGCCTTATCACGAGCTGCGTGGAAGTTGCCGATATGCTGGTGCCCAAGGGCAATGTGGTTTCCGTCGTACAACGTGATGGCAGCCGCGAGGATTTTGATTCCACCTTGGAGGACAGCAGCCTGCCCATTGTGGTGCTGATTGACGAAAACAGCGCCAGTGCCTCGGAAATTCTGGCCGGGGCCTTGCAGGACAGGGAGGCGGCAACCATTGTCGGCAAGAAATCCTACGGCAAAGGCTCGGTGCAGGTGGTTGTGCCCCTGTTCCATGAGGATGGCCTCAAGCTGACCATTGCCAAATATTATACGCCCAGCGGCAAATGCATTGACGGCATCGGCATTGAACCGGACGTTGAGGTGAAACTGCCGGAGGATATGCACGAAGATACCCAGCTCAATATGGCAAGGGAAGTATTGCAAAAAAAAGTTAACGAGTAAATCTATGTTGTCGGAGATAATTTTCCTGGCATTGGACAAGCGTGTCGATGTGAGGAATGATTATCCCCGATTTTTTTATTTGTGATGCTTTGCTAAATATATTTGACATCTATGTAAACATATTTTATGCTAATCTTAAAGCCCATAGGAAAGAAGTTGGTGAATCATGTTAAGTATAAGGACGACAAAAGCATTGGCGCTTTTTACGGTCATGGCAACAACGGTGTCCTTTTCCGGTTGTGGGGATGAGGAGGTACCGCAAGCGGAGGAGCGTGACGACTACGAAAATTTTGCCGGGGACGTTTTAACCGATGAGGCGGGCAGGGAATATAAGCTCCATGATAACGGTGATGGTACAGAAACGGCGCGTTATGCGAATGGGGATTCGGTTACCTTCCGGCGCGATGAAGGCGGCCTTAGCTTTTTGTCCGGTACAGCAGGACTTTTGGCGGGGCTTGCCGCAGGATATTTTATCCATCGTGGGTTAAGCGGCGGTCATGGTGGTTACTATGATGCCAATAGAAAACGCTATGTAGCCAGTGAGCCGGTAAGGCCGCTGAAAAAGGATAAGGAGGACAAGAATTCGTCCAATTATCGCAGCAGTTCCAGCAGCAGAAGCAGTTCGAAAAGCAGCAGCGAGGCGGGCAAGGCTGCCGCTAAATCATCGGCAGCACCTGCGAAAAGCTCGGCGCCGGGAAGCACAAAATCATCGGTGAGCGCGAAAAGTGGCTTTGGCTCTGCAGGTGCACGCAGCGCATCATCATAATGGAGGGATTGTTTTGCAGGAAGATTGGCGAAATTTGCTCGACCGTCAGATATTTCCCTTTGTGGAATATGAGGGCTATGCAGATAAATATCCAACGAAGAATATTGAAATCATCAGCCGGGAGCAGGCTGCAGAACTGCGGTATATCAGCAAGGTTCTCTTTGGTGCATTTCAGCGGGCGGTATCGGTCTGCCAAAAGTGCGGGGATAATTTTTTGGCGGATTTGGAGATTCCGCCGGAGTTGATTCCTTATTTGCAGAAGGATAATCCCTTGCATCTTGCTTCATGGCTTTCCCGCTTTGACTATGTGTTGGATAAGCAGGGGAATTTTCATATGGTGGAGATTAATGCAGATACACCCTGTGCTGTGATTGAGGCCTATTATGGCAATATGACAGCCTGCACACACTTTGGCGTAGAAGACCCAAACTTTGGGGAGTACGATAAGCTTTGCAGCTGGCTCAATGAGATTTTTCTGGCTTCTGAGCCGGGGGTGAGTATCAGTACAGGCAGATTTCACCGTCGGCACCCGTTCCTCTTTTCCTGTTTCCATGATTATCAGGAAGACTATGCTACGACGAAATTCCTGATGAATGCCATGAAGAAAAATACCTTGGCCACAGAGGCTGATGATGCCATCACGTTTGTGTCGTTTTATGATTTGTCGGTATTGCCGGATGGTTCTATTCTGCTGCCGGATGGGCGCACAGCTAATGCCATCTATCGTCTGCACCCTCTGGAAATCCTGATTGAGGAACGAACGCCGGAGGGAGAAACGCTGGGCAAGGATTTTATGGACGGCTATTTGCATGGCAGGTTTATGATGTTCAATCCGCCGGAGGCCATCATCATGCAGTCGAAGGCCTTTCAGGCACTCGTATGGGCGCTGAATAATCAGCCGGCAGGCGTCACGCCAGTGTTTTCGGCAGAGGAGTCGGAGATAATCGACCGCTATATGCTGCCCTCGTACTTTGCCCGGGATTTTGTGCAGGAAAGGATTGCACCAGATACCAGCTGGATCAAAAAGCCGATATGGGGGCGCGAAGGTGCTGGCATAGAAGTGCTCGATAAAAATGGTGTGCGTTTTGGCAAGGACGTGGACACAGAGAATATCGTGCGGCGTGACAGCCGTGACTTCCTGTATCAGCGCTTTGTGGAACAGCAGTCCTATGAGGCGGATACGGACAGCGGGCGGCAGGCCGGTTATAGGACGCTCAGCTGCTTTATGCTGGGGAAGAATCCCAGTGCGCTTTATGCACGGTTCTCGCCGGACCAAATTGCGGGAACGGAGGCATATTGGCTGCCGTTGGGAGTAAGATAAGAAGTTTGGGGATAAAATTGGCCGCCGCAAGATATATAAGGCTGCTTTCCTTGCTTATGGCTGTTTATGGACAATTTGATTTACATAGAGGATTTATGGGAAGTGATAAAGAATATAAATAAATAGTATCAAACATAAGCAATAAGCAGCTCTGAGACAGGGAAAACAATTTAGGGGTGAATCTTAATGGCAGTCCATGTAATCAATGAAGCGAGGCGTTGCCTGCAGTGCAAGAAGCCAATGTGCCAGCTGCAGGGTTGCCCCATCGGCACCAATATTCCGGAAATGATTCGGCTGTTTCTGGACGGCCAGGGAAATGAAGCCGCAGCGATGTTATTTGCCAACAATCCCATGAGCATAATCTGTTCGTTGGTCTGTGACCATGAAAGGCAATGCGAAGGCCATTGCATTCAGGGGCGCAAGGGCAGTGCGGTGCAGATTTCCAGCATTGAGCACTATATATCCAATGGTTTCTTTGAGAAACTGCAACTGGAAAAACAGCCGCCCAAGGGACAGCGGGTCGCGGTAATCGGCAGCGGCCCTGCGGGGCTGGTGGTGGCGGTGGAGATGGCACAGATGGGGTATGATGTGACCATCTTTGAGCGCAAGAGCCATATCGGCGGCATGATGCGCTATGGCATTCCGGACTTTCGCCTGCCACGGTCGATTTTGAGCCGCTACAAGGAAAAAATGCGCCTATTGGGCATCCATATCCGGCCGCATACTACCATTGGCGGAGCTTTGCATTTGGATGATTTAATCAGCGATGGCTATCAGGCCATATTCATTGGTACGGGGACTTGGCGGGCACGGCGTTTGGGCGTACCTGGGGAGAGCCTGGGCAATGTCCATTATGCCATTGATTATCTGCAGAATCCCGGCGCCTATGCGTTGGGCGAGCGGGTGGCGGTGATTGGCGCCGGTAATTCGGCCATGGATGCGGCCCGCACGGCTTTGCGACAGGGCAGCCGTTTCGTCACCATCTACGCGCGCAGCAATCATGTCACGGCCAGCCAGCGGGAACTGGATTATGCCATCGCAGATGGTGCAGATATCCTCTATGGTATGGTCGTGGAGAAGATTACGGAACAGGGCCCGGTCTTTGTTAAACGGGAATTTTCTGAGGCAGGCGAAATGATTGGCCAGGGGCTGATGGAACTGGCTCCTGCTGACAGCACCATTATTGCCGTCAGCCAGCGGGCAAAGGACAAGCTCGTGAACACCACATCAGGGCTTGATGTGAATGATAAGGGATTGATGGCCGTAGATGAACATGGACAGACTACTCGTCCGGGAATCTTTTCAGCCGGTGATGTCGTTACCGGCCCGTGGAACGTGGTGCAGGCTGCCAAAGCCGCCAAGGAAGTGGCCAAGCAAATGGATGCTTATTTGCAATCTCTGTCGAGCTGAATTATTTTTAACGTCAAAAAAAGCTGCTGCACGTTACATTTACGTGCAACAGCTTCTTTGTTTTACTGCAGTTCAAGCTGAATGAGCAGGGGGTCGTGGTCGCTGACACGGCCATGTTCTTCCATGAAGGAGGAGTTGACGTGTACGATATCGAATTCGTAATGCCCCTTCAGATTGTTGCTGACAATGATATTGTCGAGAATCTGATTGTTGCCCTGATAGTAATAAGCGTAGCGGTCACCTAAGTTGTAGTCTTTGATTACGCTGTGCATGTTGCTGCCTTCAAACGTCTTGATTACCGGGCTGAATTCAAAGTCATTGAAATCGCCCGTAAGCAGCACGTTGAGGTTCGGATTCTGTGCCATGCCTGCATCGACAAATTTTTTGATGTCAGCAGCCATCTTCAGGCGTTTGGCCTCGGATTTGAAGGTCACCGGCTGTTTCTTGCCGTACAGGCTGTCATCGCCGCGCTTGGAATTGAGATGGTTTGCGACAATCAGCACATCCTTGCCCTTGAAGGTAAATTCAGCGGCAAGCGATTTGCGCGTGTGATCGTACAACGTATCATTGGGGTTAATGCGTCCCGGATTCAAGGCGAGATGCCCGTTTTCCCATTTGTTGGCGTCATTTGCCTTGCCGACCTTGCCGGATTTTAACTGCACGCGGTCAGGACGATAGAAATAAGCTACCCGGATATTGGCACCCGGCTGGCCGCCGTCCTCATTGTAGTTCGGATTGATATTTACACATTCATACTGGACACCGGACTGGGCGAGAATCTCGTCCGTCAGGCGTTTGGCACTCTTGGAAGCATCGGCATCGCCGCTGTCCGTGGGGCCGTCATTGTCCTGCAATTCCAGCACGGTGATGATATCCGGCTTTTTGAGGTCATTGATAATGGACTGGGCAAGACGTTTTACCTTGCTGTCCGGCGTCTTGGTGGGGTTAGCGGAGAAATTTTCGATATTATACGAGGCGACCAAAAGTTTATTGGGGTCGGGATTGATGGTGGTTTTTTCCGGCTGCAGGCCGCCATCTACGAGAGGCGGGAGCTGATTCATGCGGGTCAGCACCTTGAAAATGCCGAAACCATAGGTGACCACACCCGTCACATTGCCGTCCAGGCGGTCACCGGATTTGCAGACAAAATTTTTGGCATTGCCGCCCTGCAGGGCGAGGCAGATATGTTCCGGGTGCATATTGTCAGCCGTGATGGACAGGCCGCCGGAATTGTTGAACGGCCCCTCATGCGTGCCCGGGACCACAAAAATCTCACCATAGCGCTGCGGCCCAAGAATTTTCGGCTGTTCAACTTCTACGCGCATACCTTCCAATGATTCCCAAAAATCAATTGCATCCTTATCGGGATTAAAAACGGAAAGCCCGTCACTGTCGATAACTTTGCGGGGAATCATACGGTCTTTATCCAAAATTACCGGTTTGGGCAAATCCTTGCGGCCGAGCTGTTTTACCTTGCTGGCCTTGATTTCGGTAATCGTTAAATCGGTTTCTTCCTTGCCTTTATAACCTGCTCCGTAATATTCGATTACTTCGCCGTCCACGGACACATAATCGCCAATTCCGGCACTGGTATTTGGTGCATAAACCATAATCCCGTCAGAGGTTTTTTCGTTGCCGTCGCCTTCATCCTGAATGAAGAAAATACTGTCACTTTGACGGAATGTGATTACGCCGCGAATGTCTTTTACCTTTTTTCCGTTATATGGTGAAATATGATTTTCGCCTTGAATATCGCCGATATGCAGGGCAGTTTCCTGCTGGGCCGCATAGGCAAGCGGTGCCTGCCAGGGCATTTCCGGTGCCGTGTACAGCCCTGCTCCTGTCAGCATCATAGCGGCCAAAGCAGCCCGCATTAAAGTTTTCTTTTTGGTCATAAAACGGAATCTCCTCTCAAAAAAAAGCGTTATGTTCTGTTTGTTATTGTAAAAGTTAGAAATAGTAATGTCAATATTAAAATTCTGACAAAACGATTTTTAGTTATCGTTTTCTATCGAGAGTTAAAATAAACTTAAAAAAAACAATAAAAAGTAGTACACATCTATGTACCAAAAAGGACATATGACCTTTTATCAATGGTGCATATAGGCTATAATTGATTTGTAAGTCGAAAACGTCTGAAAACTCGTAAGAAATAGAACCATTAAATACAGATTAATAAGCAAATGTCTAAAGTTTACGATTGCAGTCAGGAAACAAGGAAACTGGCTGGTTAATGCGAAAAAATAATGACAGATTCTGAATTAATTTGTGTTTTATGCGTGGTATGGACAGCGGGTTTTTGGAGCAGAAGTTAAAACTATTTAAGGGGATGTTTTGATGAACTTCTTGGGCAAAAAAAAGAGTCTTTTGATTGCGGCTGCAATGAGCGTATCCTTTATGACGGCTCCGCTCTCCACCAGTTACGCAGCAGATGTTCCGGCAAACTATACGCAGGAACAGCTGAACAATGAACTGGGCATGGCTGTAGCTTGGTTCCAGAACTCTGCTGAGTACCGTGAACTTTGCTACCAGGCATACAATACGGCGCTTGACCGTGTTAAGGCTGCTGTAGCAAATCACAAGAAGGGCGACAAGCCGCTGGCTATCGTTCTCGATGCTGATGAAACGGTACTGGATAACAGCGCATTTGAAGCTGGCCTGGTTGGTACGGGCAACAGCTACAGCAATGCAACCTGGGATGAATGGTGCGCAGCTGCTAAAGCAACGGCAATGCCGGGCGCAACGGAATATCTGCAGGCCGTTGACAAGATGGGTGTGGAAATCTTCTATGTCACGAACCGTAGCATGAAAACCCAGTATGAAGGCTCTGCTAAAAACATGAAGGCCATCGGCTTCCCGCAGATTGATAAAAAGCATATGCTTTTGAAGACGGACAAGAGCGACAAGATGGAACGCTTCCAGCAGGTTATGAAAGACTATGATGTCGTTGTCTTCATGGGCGACAACACCGGCGATATGCCGATTGGCTCCTACCACAAGAGCCAGGAAGAACGCAATGCGCTCGTAGATGCTCATCAGAAAGAATTTGGCAAACGCTTTATCGTTCTGCCGAACCCGACCTACGGTGACTGGGAACCGGCTCTCGACAAGAGCGGCAACTACTGGAAACAGACTCCGGCAGGCAAGAGTGAAATCCGCCGCAAATCCCTCCGCACCTGGAGACCGATGAAGAGCGCGCAGGATAAGGAAAACACCAAGCCGGGTACGGAACAGTAAGACAGAACGAATAGAGAATAGGGGATATTTTTAATGAAGAAATCAGTTAAACTTTCAATAGCTATGGCCCTGATGATGGGCGCTACGGCTGGCATGAATGCAGTTGCACCGTCTACGGCAAGTGCGGAGATTTCCGATAAGTTCCGTATGGAAGTCAACGGTATTACGTCTTATTATCATGATACTAATCATATTTATTACACTAGTAATAACCGTGTTGATGGCAAAATGAATGCTACGGGTTGGAATAACTATACGCGTGTGCTACTTACTTACTATGTTGATAAAAGTTTAAGCATGGTTGCACGTTTGAATAGTGATTATGATAGTTATGGGTATCACACTAAAAATAAAAATACTAATGGTGCATATTTTGACCAGTCATATTTGAAGTATGATGATAAAAAGAGTAATTTGCATTTTATCATTGGTAAAAAAGGTATGACCCTTGGTCAGAGCATGGTATATAATTCTACCGGTAATTTGACTGGTGTTCAGGTTTCTTATGGTAATTGGTATGACCCGTTCTGTGTTCAGCTGACCTATGGCGATAATAAGAATGGAAATCGTATCTGGTCTGCACAGGTTACTAAATCTCTATCCAAGGCAACATCTTTAAACGCAACGTATGTGGCTGGAGATTCGTTGTATGAAGATAAAGATGCTAAAATAATAAAAAATCAGAGGGATAATTTTATTGATTTCGGTGGAAAAGTGAAGTTCCATGGAGTGACTTTGGTAGGTGAGTGGGCGAAGAATCTCGCTAATCATCCACAGTCTGCCTATACTGCCCCTGATTCTAAGAAAGCTTGGTTTGTTGAATTATACACTGGACCAACGAATGACTTTGGTTCCGGCTTGCCCCTGCAGAAACCAGGTACTCATGCCTTCTCCGTACGTTATCAGGATATGGGAAAACATGGTACTTATGTGCACAATAATACCTTCTATGATGACCAGAAGGGCGTTCGGTTAGATTATGGTATGACATTGAAAAAAGGCCTGTCTGCTGATTTGGTATACGGTCGTATGAAGGATAAAGGTACGGATGGCAAAGATAGCGGTAAGTGGTCTAACATCTTTGTGGCTTCTTTGGCGTACAAGTTCCGTTAATTTGTTTCCCCTAAATTAAACCATATAAATGACTGTGAAAGAGTCTGCCCCTTTGGGTAATGCCCGTGTGGGCAGGCTTTTTCATAATATTGCATAAAGAATGAGAGGTAAGCTCTAATGAAGTTTAGCAAAAAATCTCAGTTAATGATTATTCCCGCTATGCTGGCATCCTTTGGTGCACTCAGCTTTTCTCCGGCTCCGGCAGAAGCTTGGACGGACCAGACCCATATGGCCATTGAACGTGCTGCCGGCCTGATGAGCTATCAGAATGCTCCGGCTCCGGACGTTTCCAAGACCGTATCGGCCATCAACAAACTCAAGAAGAACGATGGTCAGGGCCATTTCTTTGATGCTTCCAAACCGCCTACGCGCAAGGACGTTGAAGAACAGCTGGAAATGATTGGCCAGGGCCGTGACGATTCCCCGGATGGCTGGATTCTCGGCGGTATCATCAATGCTACCCGCAAGGCAAAAGCTTGGACGGAACAGGGCAAGTTTGATGATTATAACTATGCTATTCTCGGTCATTATTGCGGTGACCTTTCCATGCCGCTGCATATGTCCGTATATGATGACTTCAACCGCAAGCATCATCTGAACATTGACCAGACCCTCAATCACAGCGAAGTGAAATGGGATGTTGACGGCGTACCCCTTATCACCAAGGAAATGACGGTTGATGACAGCGTTCGTTTCAACAACGAAGACGAAATCATTGACCATATGCTCGTGATTGCCAATGAATCCTTCGAACTGGCTCAGAAACTGCGCAAAGAAAACCGCGAACTGACGCATGACGAAGCCATTCAGCGCGTAAACCGCAGCGCAACTTTCTTCCGCGCCCTGCTGCGTTACTGTGGCAAGACTCCGATTCAGACGGATGAAAACGTAAAATACGTTAACGCCAAATAAAATAACACGATAAAGACGCCCGGTGGCTGATAATACTTTTCCTTCGCCATAGACAAGCTTGTCAAAAGCTGCGGAAAAGCATTATCAGCCACCGGGCTTATTTTGTACAGAACAGCGTAATGCTAAGTAGCATCAATGGCAGTCGCTAGGTAAAGGGAAAATAACCTCATCGAATTCAACTTGTAAACAAAAAACGTTTATAAGTTGAATTTTTTTACCACCTATCAAGTAAAAAAAGATTCTACTTGACAGATTTAGAACATGATAAGTATACTTAAATAAAGAACTGCTAGGGAGGGAAATAGAGTGAACAGTCAGGCACAGGCCATTGAAGAGTTTATATCCGGACAACCGGAAAATAAAATATTGACTGCTAATCAGGTATATAGACAGTTGCCGGAGAGCTTTTCGGAGCAGGCCTTTTATCAAACCCTTACTAGGCTTACACAAAAGGGAAAGTTATGTCACTTGACCAAGGGGCTTTATTATAGACCGCGCCGTTCTCGCTTTGGTGTGGTGCCGATTGGTGAACAAACCATTATTGAGCACTATACAGAAAAAAGTCAGGGAATGGTAATTGGCTATCGGTTATATCATCAGTATGGACTGACCACGCAAATCTCCAAAAATGTTGAGCTACTTTCAAGTGCTTTGCAGGAAAATAAAAAAACTGTCAGTAACGTGAAGGTCACTAGGCTGAACTTAAAGTTTGACACCGCTATTTGCAATGCCATTGCTACGCTGGAAATCCTTCAGAACTATCGCAATATCGAGGATATTAATCGCCAACAAATGGCAGAGTATATGAGAAAATTTGCCTTGAACTATTCTGAAGAGGCTATTCTGACAGTGCTTAAGCATCGCAAGTATAAGAAATCAACCATTGCATTTTTGGCGGCTTTCCTTGGCTTTTGGAATACAAAACACACCTTGCAGCAGTATTTATCACGGCTGTCTGCTTATGCAATTCCACAAATGGAGGATTTCTATGCTTCTACATGAACATCCTGAGGATTTCAAAGACCTTCAGGAACTGACGGCAGAGTATATTGGCATTCCGGCGGTAGCCGTTGAACGAGACTATTATATCGTGATGATGCTGGAAAAGCTTGCCCAAAGTCCTTATGCCAATAGTTGCGTCTTTAAAGGCGGCACATCATTGAGCAAGTGTTACCCCGGCTCCATTGAACGCTTTTCTGAAGATATTGACCTTACATTTCTTCCACAGGAAGAAATGGGGAACAAGCAGTATGACCGCCGTTTGAAGCAAGTTGAAAAGGCTATGACCAGCGGCTTTCGACTTGAGAAAATTACAGGCGAGAGAAATGATCGTAATAAGAGTGCCTATGTATGGTTCAACGACAAAAACGGGGCTAACGGACGAATTAAATTGGAAATTGGTTCCAGTATTCGCCCTGACCCTTATCGTCCTATGCCTGTAAAGACCTATGTACAGGAATTTCTTGAGGCAAAAGGTATGCTTCAGGATGTCGAAGAATTTGGATTATCACAGGTTACCGTCAATACATTAGCAATTGAACGAACCTTTTTGGATAAGGTCATGTCTGTAAAACGCCATGCTATATGTGGCAGTTTGATGGAGAAGATTCGTCACGTTTATGATGTGACGATGTTATTTCATCGGGATGATATACAGGGATTCCTTAAAGACAAGGTAGAGCTTAAGCGCTTGTTAGAGATTACTAAGCAGACGGACAGTTTTTATCTTGAAAAACGTAATATGCCGGTAGAATATACGCCCTTGGGAGCCTATGATTTCCTCGTATGGCGAGGGACATTCAACAATTCAGCACGGGAACGATATGAAAAATTGCATGAAACCCTGTTATACACAGACAAAAAGCAAGATTTCGAGCTTGCCATAAGCACGTTCGATAAACTGAATCAGATTTTTGCCTCCATTGGAGAGTAGTGAAATTTGTTTTTTTACCCAAACGGCCCCTCCACCAACTCGTGCCCGGAAAACACATTGGTGGAGGGACCTTGTACTATTTATGGGTATTTATGCACGTTAAGAATTCCTGCCCATACTTACGCAGTTTCTGTTCGCCGATACCTTTGACGTCGAGCATTTCATCGAGCGTAGCGGGCTGGACACGGCACATATCCCTGAGGGTGGCATCGGAGAAGACCACATAGGGCGGGACGTGTTCGCGGGTGGCGATTTCTTTGCGCAGGTGGCGCAGATGGTCGAAAAGTTCCGGCGCGGCGGGTTCTTTTTCCTTTTCGGGTTTGGGCACGGCCTGCCAGACTTTTTCCTGTCCTTTGAGGACGGGGTAGGCGGCAGGTTTCAGCGTGACCACGGGGAATTTGCTCTCGGTAATGCCCAGATAATCCGTGGCGATAAAGCGCTGAATCAGGAGCTTGATGTCGGCCAGCGTCCGTTCTTTCATCAGGCCGAAGGTGGAGAGCTTATCAAAGTGCAGTTCTTTTACGCGCTTATCGCTGGAGCCTTTGAGCACCTGGGCGACAAGGGTCAGGCCAAAGCGCTGCTGCATGCGGTAGACGCAGGAGAAGACCTTTTGCGCATCAATGGTGACGTCGATTTTTTCGAGGCCTGCCTTGCAGTTGCCGCAGTTATCGCAGAGAACTTCGGAACTGGTATCGCCGAAATAGCTGATGATGAAATGCCGCAAACATTCCGGCGTGTGGCAGTAGTCCACCATCTTTTGCAGGGTGCCGAGGTTATGCGCCTTGCGTTCTTCGTCCTCGATGGATACGTCAATCAGGTATTTTTGAGTCATGACGTCCTGCGGGGAGTAGAGGAGGATGCAGCTGCCCGGTTCACCGTCGCGGCCCGCGCGGCCTGCTTCCTGGTAGTAGGCTTCAATATTTTTGGGCATATTGTAGTGAATCACATAGCGCACATTTGACTTGTCAATTCCCATGCCAAAGGCGTTGGTGGCGACAATGACCTGCACATTATCGTAGAGAAAATCGTCCTGTGCCTTATTGCGTTGTTTGTCGGACAGGCCTGCATGATAGCGACCTACGGCAAACTTTTTCTTTTTGAGGTGTTCGTAAAGGCTGTCCACTTCCTTGCGGGTGGCGGCGTAGATGATGCCGGATTCGTCGGCATGGTTTTTCAGATAGCGTTCGATAAATTTCTTCTTGTCCTCGCCCCGGCGTACTTCAAAGTAGAGGTTGGGGCGGTCAAAGCCCGTGACATGAATCTGCGGGCTTTGCAGGTGCAGGAGATTAATGATATCGTCCTTGACCTCTGGCGTAGCCGTGGCCGTAAAGGCGCTGACGAGCGGGCGGCGGGGCAGACCCGCGATAAAGGGGGCAATCTGCCGGTAACTCGGGCGGAAGTCATGTCCCCATTGGGAGAGGCAGTGCGCTTCGTCAACGGCGACCATGGAGATTTCCTGCCGTTCGATGATGTAGCGGAAGTAGTCGGTATCGAGCCGCTCGGGGGCAACGTAGACGAGTTTATAGCGGCCTTCGGCAATGGCGTTAAAGCGAAGATTGCTTTCCTCAAGGGACAGCTGGCTGTTGATATAGGTAGCCGGTACGCCCTGTTCGCCAAGGGCGTCCACCTGGTCTTTCATCAGGGAAATCAGCGGCGAAATGACGAGGGTTATCCCGGGAAAGACTAATGCCGGCAGCTGAAAGCAGATGCTCTTGCCTGCGCCTGTGGGCATGATGGCAAGCGTGTCACAGCCCTGCAGGAGGCTTTCGACCACAGGCTTTTGCGCCGGGCGAAAGTCAGGGTAGCCGTAGAACTTGCGCAGGAGATTCTGCGCCTCGGCAAAATATGGATTGTCCATCGAAAAAACACCTATTTCTAATGTAAATTTAATTTATTTCTCATGAAATTACAACGAATCTATTTTATCATAAAATACAACATTTTGCGCCATGAAAAGCGATGTTATGGTAAAATAAAAAGGTGTAAAAGGAAAATATACTGGGGAGGAAATCTTCATGGAATTAAAGCGTTGGATAAAAGCCGGCGTGCCGTTTATGGCGCTGCTGCTGGCCAGTCCCATGGCGCAGGCAGCGGATTTGAGCCTGCAGGAGGCCATCAATTTGGCATTGGCGCAGAATACCGGCTTGAAAGTCACCCAAAAGGGCGAGGATACGGCAAAATATGCGCTGGAACAGGCCAAAGGGAATAATGGGGTAAGCGTAGGCCTTAGTGACAGTCTCAGCACCAGCAAAACCAAGGATGCTGACCGTCAGGACAGCAATACGGCCAGCATTTCCGGCAGATTGCCCCTTTATAGCGGCGGCAAGAATCAGGCCAACATCAAAAAGGCGAAAATCGGCGTGGAGTCGGCAAGCCTTGCCACGCAGCGGGCGCAGGAGGATTTGAAACTCAGCGTTATCAAGGCCTATTACGATGCGTTGGAGTCGAAGAAAACCGTTGGAGTGCGCCAGGAAACTGTGGACAAGTACCAGGAGCACTATACCAATGTGAGCCAGCTTTATGCGGCAGGTTCCAAGGCGAAGATTGATGTTATCCGCTCGCAGGTGGAACTCAGCGATGCCCGGCAGAATCTCATCAAGGCCGAGAACAGCTATGAGGTGGATTTGGCCGAGCTTCGCAATTACTTGAATATTGACCGCAGGGAACCGCTCAATCTGACCACGGACTTTGCTTATCTTGCCTTTGAACGGGATATGAATGCCTGTTTAGACTATGCCTATGCCAACCGCAAGGACTTGCAGGTGGACAAGAATAAGCTTGCGCAGCAGGAACAGGCGATTAAGGCGGCAAAGGCAGGTTATCTGCCTACGCTCAACCTGTCCGTGGGGCTTAGCGACAGCCAGCGCTTCCATCCGAGCAGTGAAAACAGTCATACGGCTTCGGCGTCTTTGGGGCTGGATTGGAATATCTTTGACAGCGGCGTGACCCGGGCGCAGGTCAAATCAGCTGAAACGGACCGGGACATTGCCAAGCTGACCTATCAGAAGGACAAGGAAAGTATTGACCTCGCTGTGCGGGAGGCCTATTACAATATGCGCGAGGCGGAAAAGCGCTTTAACTCCACGCAGGATGCCGTGCATCAGGCCGAAGAAGATGCCTTTATCGCACGGGAAAAATACCGCGCCGGTGAAGGGCTGATGCTCGATATTATTGACGCTCAGGAAGCCCTGTCCAAGGCGAAGTTAAACCATATCAGCGCACAGTATGACTATGCCCGCTACAAGGCCACGGTCGAAAATGCCATGGGGGTAGAGCTGACGAAGGAAGAAAAAGAAGCTGCCGCCCAGCTCGATACCGATGCTGATACGGCACTTATGCAGGAAAATTTAGGCAGCAACAGTGACAATACGGCGGATAATACTCGTCAGGTAGCAGAAGAATTGGCCGGAAAAGAGGGACATAAATGAAGTTTGATTGGAAAATAAAGACCGCCATTGCCCTGGTGGTGCTGATTGCCGCCGGCGTCTATGGCTATCAATACTATCAGGGCCAGCAGAAGGCAAAAAAAGCGGCAGCGGTGGAAACAACGCCGGTTGTGCGTATGAACTTGAAGTCCACGGTATCGGCAACGGGCACCATCAAGCCGGTGAACAGTGTCGAGGTCAGTTCCAAGGTTACGGCACGAATTAAAGATGTGCTGGTCAAGGAAAACGACACCGTAACGGCCGGACAGACGGTAGCCACACTTGATGCCACGGATTACATGGAAAAACGCAATCAGGCTCAGTACAAGGTGGCCAATACCAAGGCGAAATACGAACGCGCCCAATATCTGTACAGCATTGGTGCGGATACCCAGGAACAGCTGGAAGATGCCAAGATGAATTACGATACGGCGGTATCTTCGCTGGCCGAATCCCAGTCCAATATGAATGAAATGACCATTGTGGCACCCATGTCCGGCGTAGTGGTGGGCGAGCCGCAGACTCCTGGCACCATGGCCGTGCAGGGCACCAGCAATCCTACGGTCATCATGCGCATTGCGGATATGTCCAGCAAGCAGATTCTGGCGAAGATAGATGAAACGGATATCGGCAGCGTGAAGGTCGGTCAGCCTGCGACCTTCACAGTGGATAGTTTCAATGGCAAGACCTTTACGGCGCGGGTGTCCAAGATTTCCCAGACCGATACCAGCAACAGCTGGAATATCAATACATCGAGCAGTTCATCTTCGAGCAGTTCGTCTTCGGCCAGCGTTATTTACTACTATGTGACATTAGATGTGGATGACCCGGACAATATGCTGCTGCCGGCTATGACGGCACGCGTGGAAATCAATACCGCCGAAAAAAGTGATGCGCTTGTCGTGCCACTTTCCACCCTGAAAACCGATGCCAAGGGCTCCTATGTTATCGTGAAGAACGAGGATGGCACGCAGGAAAACCGCTATGTGTCCACGGGCATTTACAGCGATGAATATGTAGAGATTTTGGACGGCCTGTCCGAAGGTGAGCAAGTGGTCAGCACCTATGTGGCAAAATCTGCGGACAGCGCAAAAAAAAACAGCAGCAATCGCGGGGGGCCACCTCCAATGTAAGAAGGGCGGTAAAAATGCGATGACCAATAAAGAAACACGCACAGCCACCATCCAGCTCAAGGACATCAAAAAACTCTACAAAATCGGCGGCGAAACCGTAGCGGCCTTAGACGGCATTACCACGAATATCTATCAGGGCGAATTTGCCGCCCTGATGGGGCCGTCCGGCTCCGGCAAGTCCACGTTGATGAATATTTTGGGCTGTCTTGACCGGCCGACAATGGGTTCCTACAAGCTGGACGGGCAGGAGGTAGCCGGGCTTAGTGATGACAAGCTGGCCGTGACCCGCAATAAGAAAATCGGCTTTGTCTTTCAGAACTTCAATCTGCTCTCCCGCATTTCGGCACTCGAAAACGTGGCTCTGCCTTTGGTTTACTCCGGTGTAGGGCGCAAGGAGCGGTTGGAAAAGGCCATGCACTTTTTAGAGGCGGTGGGCCTTGCTGACCGGGCGGGCCATCAGCCTAATGAGCTATCGGGCGGCCAGCGGCAGAGAGTCGCGATTGCGCGAGCGCTCGTCAATGACCCGCATATCATCATGGCCGATGAGCCGACCGGTAACCTCGATACCAAATCCACCAAGGAAATCATGGAGATTTTCCAGAAGATGCATGGCATGGGCCGTACGATTATCCTCGTCACCCATGAACCGGAAATCGCCGCCTGTGCGAGCCGTCAACTCCTGGTGCGCGATGGGAAAATCACCCGTGATGAAGGAAAGGGCGTGGTCATGGATGTTATTTAGTGAAAGTTTCCAAATGGCGCTGACATCCCTATACGCCAATAAGATGCGCAGTCTCTTAACCATGCTGGGCATCATCATCGGCGTGGGGGCGGTTATTGCCCTCGTATCGGTCGGCATGGGCGTGCGCAGCAATGTCACAAGCTCCATTGCCAGCTTAGGTTCCAATATGCTGATTGTTTCGCCCGGTTCCTCCAACCGCGGCGGCGTGCGCGGGGCGGCAGGCTCCATGCAGACCTTGAAATACGACGATGCCAAGGCCATCAAGGACAAAATCAAGAATATTGATTTTGTGTCCCCGTCCGTGTCCTCGTCCTATCAGATTGTCTATGGGAACAACAACTGGAAAACCAGCGTGCAGGGCGTGACGCCGGAATTTATGTCCATTCGTTCGCTGACCATTGGCTATGGTTCGTTTGTCTCAACGGATGATATGAATAAACGCAACCGCGTTGCCGTAATTGGCACCACCGTTGCGTCCAATCTCTTTGCCAAGGATAATCCTGTAGGCAAGAATATTCGTATCAACAATCAGCCCTACAAGGTAATCGGGCTGTTGGAATCCAAGGGGCAATCCTCCGTGGGGCAGGACCAGGATGATGTGATTTACATTCCGCTGACCACCGCACAGGAACGCATGCTGGGCATTACCTATGTGCAGTCCATCAATGTGCAGGTTTCCAGCCAGGAGAAGATGGAACAGGTGCAGGCTGAAATCGAAAATCTCCTGCGCTCCCGCCATCATATTGTTGCGGGCAAGGATGATGATTTCCATGTGCGCAATCTCACCAGCCTGATGGAAACGGTGAATCAGTCAACTTCCATGCTGACCCTGCTCTTGGGGGCGATTGCGGGCATTTCCCTGATTGTCGGCGGCATCGGCATCATGAACATCATGATGGTGTCCGTCACTGAGCGCACACGGGAAATCGGTATCCGCAAGGCCTTGGGCGCCACCTTTATGAACATCATGACCCAGTTCCTGATTGAGTCCATGGTTATCGGCATCATTGGCGGTATCATCGGCATTGTATTTGGCTGTGCCGCGTCGAAAATCATTGCCCAGCTGGGCGATTTTACCACGGTAATCACCATTACACCGATAATCATATCGTTCATCTTCTCTGTGGGCATTGGCTTGTTCTTTGGCATCTATCCGGCGAGAAAAGCCGCCAAACTTGACCCTATCGAGGCATTGCGCTACGAATAATTACTTCAAAAACAGTTGCAGGAGTGCTGCAAGGGTAAAATAAGGACCGTATGCGAAAGTATCGGTCCTTTTTTTGTGTTTAAATACCATCAAAATAAAGGCCGCAATTCCGCCGGCGATAAACCCAAATGCCGCGACGTCGATGAGCGCAGCTGTCCCGAGCCATAGGCCAAGAGCGGCGATTAACTTGATATCGCCGCCGCCAATGCCGCCGCGCGTCAGTATTGCCAATATGAGAAAGATTACGCCGCCCCCCAGCGCGGCCGTCAGATGATTGAGTAGGGGGAAGCCGCTGAACAGGCAGAAGGCCAGGCCGCAAAGGGCAAAGGGGAGCTGCATTGCGTCAAAGATAACTTGCTGTTCAAAATCCGTTATGGTAAAGAGTACAAGGAAGTAGATAAAAATCAGGTTGAATATATTGTCCGGGATTGTGGCCGTATGGGACAAGAGAAAATAGGCAAAGAGCATGCCCAAAAGTGGCGGCAGAAACTGCCGTCGTCGCTGTGTCTGATTGGAAATTTTATGGGGGAAAGTCAGGATGTCATTTTTTTCTCGATACAATTTTTCTATCCAAAGATTGCCGGCAATGGCTCCGGCAACCGCACAAATAATGGCTGCGCTTATATTCAGAAATAACAGCATT
Source organism: Pseudoselenomonas ruminantium (assembly GCA_902785885.1). Classification (GTDB taxonomy): domain Bacteria; phylum Bacillota; class Negativicutes; order Selenomonadales; family Selenomonadaceae; genus Selenomonas_A; species Selenomonas_A ruminantium_M. The sequence continues at coordinate 11,223 of CADAAS010000008.1, read as the reverse complement.
GTAATTCACCTCATGTACAGTTTAGCGTGTATAACCTGAAAATGCAAATAATGAGGAGTTAAGTCCTAATTCAAATTAGGCACATGTATGCTGAATGTGTATCATTTGACAATGGTTTACAAAAAAACCGTAAATGAGGTTGACTAATAGGGTGAAAAAGTGATATGCTGTTAACAATTTATTGGAAAAGGATTAAAAAATCCTTCTATAAATATGAAAGTAGAGACTAAAAGTCCTAGAACAGTGAGCTATTTCAAGGATGGGGACACATGAAAAAGTGGTTACTGGAGTTAAAACTTACTTATAAGCAATGGGTGGCCTTGGCGGCTTTGGCCAGTTGCCTGTTGGGCTTGTTGGTGTATATGTCGCTTTCCGGAACGGAAAGCGCAGTTAATGAGGGGCCCAAGACGCAAATGGTGAAAGTCGTGGTGGCTAAGCAGGATATTCCTGAGCGGACGGTCATCAAGGATAATATGCTGAAAGTGGTGGATATGCCGGCGGATGTTGTGCCGCCTGAGGCAATAACGGATATCAGCGAAGTAGAGGGAAATCCCGCCAGCATTGCAATCCGGCAGGGGGATATCCTGACCACGAAAAAGATTTATACGGATGTTCGCATGGCGGGCTTTACGGGAATGATTCCGCCGAACTGCCGCGCGGTGTCGGTGGCAATTACCGATATTACCGGTGTTTCCGGTTTTGCCAAGCCAGGTGATTACGTGGATGTAATGGTGGTTTCCGGCTCAAAAGACTCGGGACTGCGGGGCGAAGTTATCCTGCAAAATGTACAGCTGCTGGCCATCAATAAAAAGGGCGGCCCTGCAGCAGAAGATACGGAAAAGGATTCCGCTGACAGCAAGAAGAATGCGGAAGAAACCGTGATCAAGGGCGAAAGCGACCAAATGGCTACGGCTACATTGGCCTTGCCGTTGGATGAGGCCTTGAAAGTGGCTACGGCCTCACAGAAGGGCACTATATACCTTGTTCTCCGTCCAGTCTCTCCCACAGATATTTTTACCGTCAATACGGATTATGTGATTCCCGCTGAGCGCAATGCGGATACGGCTCCGAAAGCCAATAATCCGGCACCAGTTCCAGCATCAGCACCTGCTCCTGCCCCCACGAGGGCACAGGCTCCGGCTGCCAGTCCGCAGGCAGCTTCACAGCAGGCTGAACAGGGAAGTCACATGAAGATAATTCGCGGTACGAAGAATAACTAGGGAGGATTAACTTGAATACAGGTACGAAAATTGCGCTGGGCATGGCAGCAATTACCGCAATTACGGCACCGGCTCCCGCTTATGCCTATGCCCAGCCGATGTGGCTCGGGATTAATCAATCTTATTATCTGAGCACCAATAGTGCTATAACCAAGGTCGCTGTGGGGAACCCGCAAATTGCCGATGTACAGGAATTGAGCGATTTTGCAATTAATATCGTGGCGGTCAAACAGGGAACGACAACGATAAATGTCTGGACAGCCGATGGCATGCGGCAGGATTTCACGGTCAGCGTCAACAACGAGGACACGGGAATGGCAGCGGCTATTGAACAAGCCATCCGGCTGCCAGGCGTCAGGGTGCAGATGGTGGGCGGCAGAGTGCTTTTGCGCGGAACCGTCCGCAACCAGTATGAAAAAGATTTGGCCTTTAAGGTTGCCTGCCTTTATGTAGGGGATGACCCAACCGAAACCAAAAGCAATACGGTAAAGCTAGGCAGCAGTGACAGCAGCGCAGTTAAGACAACAGTGACGACAGAGGAGCAGAAAGACAGCAGTGCGCGGGTTATTAACCTTTTGGATATGGAGAATCCTGACCAAATAAATATGGAAGCATTGGTCATAGAGATCAACTCTGACGATGCAAAAAAACTCGGCATTACCTATTCTTCCCCGACTACGGATGGCAGTTCGGGCATAACCATGAATGAGCCGGGGACATTCTATGCCGGCGAAACGTACGGTGCCCAGCGTGACAAGGGGAGCCATTGGTATAGCCGCAACTGGCTATTCACCCATTTTTCCCAGATAAATGCGCAGCTGCGTTTATTGATTGAACAGGGAAAGGCTCGCGTGGTTTCCCGTCCCAATATCACAACCATGAGCGGAAAGTCGGCGGGAATATTGGTCGGCGGGCAGATTCCCTATCCTGTGGGCTCGTCATCAAGCAATAATATCACCGTAGAATATAAGCCCTATGGCATTTCACTGAACCTGATTAATCCGACGGTGGACAGACAGGGAAATGTCCAGGCAAAGATTAATGCGGAGGTCAGCCGCCTGGACTGGTCAAACCGCGTTTCGGCCAACGGCTATAATATGCCGGGACTGTCAACGCGTTCTGCGCAGACGGAGGTAACGATTCCTTCGGGGATGACCATGGCAATCGGTGGATTGCTCAATTCCGAGGACAGCAAGACGATTCAAAAAATGCCTTTGTTGGGCGATATTCCGATTTTGGGTGAGTTGTTCAAATATCATAATAACAGCCGCCAGAAATCGGAAATCATGATTTTGCTCACGCCGCGGGTGGTTAATGAACGTACGGAGGTCAAGATGTCCACAAAGATGGCGGAAACATTCAATGACAGCCGTCGGGAAGTGCGGGATATGCAAAGTGTTGATGTGAACGGCCCTATTCCGGAGAAAACGCAGAAAAAAGCAGCCGTTCAGGAAGAAGTCAGCACCTTGGATAACATTATGCCGGTAAGTGGCAGCGAGAGCAAATAAGGAGACATCATGGGTGTATTTGCACAGGAAATAAATGGTGTTGTCATCACCTTTTTCAGCACAGCTTCGGCAGTGGGCAAGACTCTTATCAGCACGAACATGGCTTCGGAGCTGGCACGCGAGGGGAAAAAAGTTTGCTTGGTGGACTTTGACCTGCAGTTTGGGGATGTAAGCAATTATTTACAGCTTTTGCCCCAGCGCACGGCCTATGACTTGCAACAGGCCATGAACTTGCAGGGAAATGCTGTACGTGCCGAGGAATTTCTGACTCCGTACGAATACCACAATGTGGTCTTTTATGTGTTGGCTGCTCCGGCAAAACTCGAAGAAGCCTATAACATTGACGCAGATAAAGCCATGGACATGGTGCGTCAGCTGCAAAAGGTCTTTGATTATGTGCTGGTGGATACGACTTCCACCTTCAGCAAGTTGAATCTGGCCTTATTGGATTTATCCACCATTGTCAGTTTCTTGGGGATTGTGGATTTTATTCCCACCATCAAGAACATGAAAATCGGTTCGGAAACCCTGAAGAAGATGAACTACGACAAGAACAAGATTCGGCTGATCCTGAACCGCAGCAATGCCAAGACCCGCATCAGTATTGAGGATGTGGAAAATCTCTTGGGGGAGCCCTTTTATCACATTCTGCCCAATGATTTTCACGCAGCCAGCCAGTCGATTAAGGACGGCGTGCCTTTGGTACTTCGTTCTGGCGGCAGTGAACTGGGCGAGGCTTTGCGGGATTTGGTGGCTCGTTATACCAACCGTGTCTATGATGACGCCGGGGATGAACATGGACCAGAATCCTGGCTGGCGCGAATTTTTGGCTGAAAGGAGATAAACCGTGGATTACCGTGTACTATTAATGGAGTCTGACCGGTTGATGCTCGAACGGCTCAGTCAAGTAATCAATGATACGCCGCATTTTTCCCTGGCGGCCCGTTTCCAAAACATCAGTGATGCACTGGGCCAAGGGGCGGTCTTTAACCCGAATCTCATCCTGCTCGACATTGAGCAGCCCGATGGCATGGGCTTGATTGACCAGTTTAAGCGGGCCTATCCTGGGGCGGCGATTCTCTGCATGGGGGAAAAGTGGCAGGCTGAAAATGCCAGCCAGAGCGTGAAGGCTGGGGCAAAGGGGTATATCATAAAGCCCTTCACCGGCATGGAATTGCAGGAAACTGTAGAGACGTTTTCCCGTCTGGGCGGTGATGCCGGGGCAGAAACCTTGGTATTCTTCAGCCCAAAGGGCAAGAGCGGCAAAACGACGTTGATTGCGAATTTGGCAATGTCCCTGGCCCGCAAGACGCGGGAACCGGTGGGCATCATTGATGCGGATTTGCAGTTCGGCGATATGGCGGTGTTCTTCAATCTGGCTCCACAGACTACGATTGTGGAGGCTGTGCGGGATGTCCGTTTCCTGTCACCGGCATCGCTGCGCTCGTACTTTATGCCGGTAGCACCGAATGTCAGTGTGCTTTGCGGCACGCCGACGCCGAATATGATGGATAAAATCGCCATTGACAGGTTGGAAAATCTCATTGCCATGAGCCGCAGCCTGTTTCGCTATGTCCTCATTGATGTACCGTCAGGGTTTAATCCGACTTCGATTGCAGCGGCGGAAGCATCGAGTACCACCTTTATGGTGACGATGATAAACGGCGCTTACGAAATCGACCATACCAAACGGGCCTTGGATGTTTTCCGGGACTGGGCAGATGTGGAAGAACGGCTCAAGGTCATCTTCACTCGTGTTGAGCCATGTGATTCCCGTTCCAAAATGGAATTAGCGCAAAAGCTTGGCTATCCCGTTACGGAGATCATTCCCAATGAGTATACCATTGTTTCCGATGCGGCAGACAAGGGGAAGATGGCAACGGATATCCGTCCGGACAGCCCCCTGTCGCGCCAGGTTGACCGGCTTGCTGACCACATTGTCGGCAGGCGCCATCGTATAAGGTGGGCGGCTGTATGAACATTGTATTAGCCTTAGCGGTGACCTTGTTGACATTTACTTTACTCTTTATGGTTATCCGCATAAAGACACGTCAGCATAAAGATTTGGTCAACCGCATGGAATATTTTTCCGGGGCGGCCGTGCAGCTTCGCCAACAGCGGCTGCGAGGTGTCAAGCCTACGGAAATTGCCAAAGACCGCCTGCGCAACTGGTTGCGGCGGGCAGGGGGCTGGTTGCGGCAGATTCAGCATAGCAACCGTATGGACTTAAAGATGCAGCAGGCCGATTGGCCGCTACTCGGTTCAGAATACGAGGTTATGCTGGGGCTGTTCGGTGGCTTGTGCGCCCTCATTATGCTCGCTGCTACGCTGGAACCGCTGTTTGCATTGCTGGCCTTTATTGGTGGCGTGTTGGCAGGGCTGGCGTTTTTGAATATCTACATCAAGCGCCGCCAAAAGGCATTTACCACCCAGCTGGGGGATATGCTCATCATGATTGCCAATGCCCTGCGGGCAGGGTTCAGTTTTATGCAAGCCTTTGAGCTGATTGCCAAGGAAATGGACGCGCCCATTGGTCGGGAAGTGCAGAAAGTCGTCAACGAGGTCAATATTGGCGTTGATGTGGAAACGGCATTGGACAATATGCAAAAACGCGTCAACAGCCCCGACTTTGAGCTGGTGGTTACTGCCGTGGTCATTCAGCGCCAGGTGGGCGGCAACCTTGCCCAGATTCTCGATACCATCAGCGATACGATTAATAACCGCGTCCGCATGCGGCGCGAGATTATGACGCTGACGGCACAGGGAAGGGCTTCCGGCGTGGTGCTTGCTTTGCTGCCGGTTGCAGTAGGCGGTATCTTGTCTTTGGTTAATCCAGGATATTTGGCACCACTGTTTAATGACCCGCTGGGTCGTATGGCGATTGCGGCTGGAGTAATCATGGAAATTATTGGCTATTTTGTTATAAACCGAATAGTGAATATAAAGATTTAACTTTGTATGTGAATCCTATTGGGGATTTTCATAAATAATTATTATTTATTTAGGGAGGATTTCAAAATGAAGGAAATTATCGAGTATTTGAAGGCACGTTACCTCAGCGAAAAGGCTCAGGGTATTATGGAGTATGCACTGATTCTTTCTTTTGTTGTGGTGGTTGCAGCAGCTATTGGTACTGGTGGCGATTTACAGACTAAGGTTAAGGCTGTTTTTGATAACCTTGTAAAATTGTTCTAATTTAAATTTTAACAGCAAGTAAAGGAGAACAGGGACATGATTTTACGCAGATTACAAAAGGGACAATCCGTTATCGAATTTGCATTGGTCTTGCCCCTGTTTTTGCTTTTGGTTATGGGAATTTCTTACATCGGCATGGTTATGGCTGATTATCTTACGCTTAGTAGTATTGCCCGTAGTAGTGCGCGTGAGGCTGCTATTATAGTTGATCAGGATAAAGTAGATAAGAACTATCCAAATGTAAAAAAAAATTACGAAGATTATAAGTTACCGATAGATATTTATGATTGGAACCCTAAACTAGACAACAATTTTAATATAAAAAATGTTAAAATTAATACAAAAGAGGATTCTACGAATGTAGTAGTTACCATTAATGCTAGTTTGAACGATAATGGTTCAATGTTGGCTAGTATTGTGAATAAATTGGCTGATATAACGGATAAAGATACAACTTTGAATATAACTTATACAATGTATAGTGAATATAAAAAATAAGCGGGAGGAAGTCAAATGTCATTATTGACGCGTTTGGGGCGTAAGGATGGCCAAAATCAGCAGGTGAAGATATTTGCTCTGCAGGACGAGGCACAGGATTTAGCTGAGGAGCTTTCCTATCAGTCCGTTAAGCACCATATTCATCAGCATATCCTGAATGAAATGACTCCGACTGAACAGGCAGCAGTGTCCGCCTTGAATCAGGACCCGCGCAAGGTAGAGGCTGTTATCAATAAATACTGTCAGCGGGCTTTTGATACGGCGCCTTTTGCCATTCCCCGGGGCGAAAAAAGCCGCCTGATTGCCGATATCTGTGATGAAATGCTCGGCTTAGGCCCGCTTGAACCACTTCTGCGGGATGACAGCATTACCGAAATCATGGTGAATGGACCGCAAAAGGTATTTGTGGAACGTATGGGCAAGTTGGAACGGACGGATGTCAAGTTCCATGATAATGAGCATATCATGAATATTGCCGAGCGTATTCTTACGCCGTTAGGACGGCGGATTGATGAATCTTCGCCGTTGGTGGATGCGCGCCTGGAAGATGGTTCCCGTGTCAATATCATCATTCCGCCATTGTCGCTGACTGGCCCCGCCATTACTATCCGCAAGTTCTCTCACAAGCCGTTGACCGTGGATAATCTCATTGACTATGGCACATTGGATGAAAAGATTGCGGAGTTTTTGCGTGCTTGTGTCCGGGCGAGAATCAATATTCTGGTGTCCGGCGGTACAGGTTCTGGCAAGACCACGACGCTGAATGTGATTTCTTCCTTTATTCCGGAAGCCGAGCGAATTGTCACTATTGAAGATGCGGCAGAATTGCGTCTGCAGCAGGATAATGTTATCACGCTGGAAGCGCGTCCGGCAAACATCGAGGGGCAGGGACAGATTACTATTCGCGATTTGGTGCGCAATGCCCTGCGTATGCGTCCGGATAGAATTATCGTCGGCGAAGTGCGTTCCGGTGAGGCGCTCGATATGCTGCAGGCTATGAATACCGGCCATGA
>CADAAS010000008.1:0-3782 GCA_902785885.1 Pseudoselenomonas ruminantium | reverse complement strand
ATGCCTTATCCCGTTTGGAAACCATGGTGCTGATGTCGGGCTTGGAACTGCCGGTGCGCGCAATCCGGGAGCAGATTTCTTCCGCGATTGACCTCGTTATTCAGCAGTCCCGTATGCGGGATGGCAGCCGTAAGATTACGCATATCACAGAAGTCCAGCATTTGGAGGAAAATACCATCACCATGCAGGACATTTTCTATTATCAGCAATCCGGTTATGATGAAAATGGAAAATCGTTGGGACGTTTTGTATCCACGGGGTTAAAACCAAATTTTATGGAAAAATTTGCGGTAAATGGTGTGGAGATAGCAGAGGATTTCTTTGCCGCAGAAACGGCAGATAGGAGGGCATATCGCTGATGTTAGTTGCTTTTTTTTCGTTAGCTTTGTCACTGACGGCGTTTTTGCTTATGTATGCCTTTATCCGCAAGGTAATTCTGCCGGAAAATGATGTGCGGCAGAGAATTTTCGCTCTGGACGCGGATAAACAGCTCTTGGCAAAAAAGCAGACAAGCCGTCGTAAATTGCGGGAAATTCCCTTTATGGAGCGTGTCGTAAAGCCTGCAGGTGAACAATTTGCTGAGTCAATTCGCCGTTTCACGCCGAAACAGGTGTTGGCACTGGTGGAAAAACGCCTGATTATGGCAGGCAGGATTGATGAATGTACGGCGCCGCAATTCATAGCGGTTTGCTTTCTCGGGGCATTAACTATGTGGTTGTTGATGTTCTATTTGGTAAGCGACAGTCATTATTTGCTGATTCAAAAGGCCGTATTCATCCTGTTCGGCAGTATTTTGGGCGGCTTGATGCCGATGGTGTGTCTGAATACTATGGCACAAAAACGGCAGGAGCAGATTGCCTGTCAGCTGCCAGAGGTTTTAGACCTCATGTGTGTCAGCGTGCAGGCGGGATTATCTTTTGATGCGGCATTGAGTAAGATTACCGCAAGAATGAAGGGCGAGCTTATCCAAGAATGTAAGCATATGCAGGAAGACATCCGTATGGGCATGGTGCGTCGTACTGCGATGAAAAATATGGCGGATCGTTGTGATGTGCAGGATGTTTCTTTATTTATGACTTCCGTTATTCAGGCAGAACGCTTAGGAACTAGCATGGGGAAGACCTTGAAGAATCAGGCCGATAATATCCGGGAACGGCGGCGGCAATTTGTGAAGGCAGAAGCAATGAGGGCTCCAGTAAAGATAGTTTTTCCATTAGTACTGTTTATTTTTCCTGCATTGTTTGTAGTGACACTAGTGCCAACACTGCTTTTTTTGGTTAAGAATATGTGATGGTTATTGTGAGGAGTAATATTACGTGAATTTTTTAGAACTGTTCCGCTATGCTTGTATAGGAACAGTTTCTTTTTGTTTAATTTTTTGTATTCATCAAATAATGAAGGGAATGAAAACTAGTGGGGAAAATGAGGGAGAAAGGTGCCATATTTATTATGACGGCATTTGTACTGCCATTGTTGCTGGTTATCACGGGAATAGCAATAGATATGGGAAGTGCCTATGTTAGACATGTGCAGTTACAGAACGCAGCAGATGCAGCTGTATTGGCGGGGGGAGATTACCTGGATAAACCTTATAAAGTTAATGGGATAGTAAGAACATATGTACAGGATAATCTTAATGAGTATATAGAAGTGTATAAACTTGTACAACAAGCTGAATATCCTGTACAGGATAAGTCAGTAAATTATCAAGTGGATATATTGGATAATGAGCTGGATGTTACATTATATAGCAATGTAAAGACATCTTTTTTGAGAATAGTAGGTATAACGGATATACCGGTGAAGTCTACTGCTAAAGCAGCGGTGGAATTTAATGGATTTGATGACGAAATGTTTCGGTTTAGTATTGTAGCTGCTCATAAATCTTCTGAAAATTATAATATGAAGGATTGGCAATCAACGAATAATGACTGTGGAATTTGGTTTCATGCTCCAGGGATGGTGGTGACTGGTGATGTGATGACAAATGGTAAAATTGTTTTTGATCAAAGTCGTGTGACGGTTTTGAAGGGAACAATAAATGCAGATAATGATATAAAAAAAGAGGGGAATACTTTTGAAGAGTCATACTGGAATAATGGTAGACAATATACAAAGGTATTTAATCCAGATGTTTGGGGATCATATGGATGGTACAATAACAATGGAACTAGGATGGAATATTACACCTTTGTAGATGACAATGGCAAACCTGTAACCACTGAAAAAACAGTAAACGGCAAGCTGCAAGATGTTAGTAACGAAGATAAGATAAAGTATAGAAAGCCTATTGATATATCAGTTGAGAATAATAAGGGAATAAAGAAAATGCTGGAATCGTATAAGAAAATGAGTGTTTCAGAACGGGAGAAAAACCATATCTATTATGATGATAATAAAATGAATGGATTTTATAACTTTAGTTCATCGCATACGCACGTTTATCCGGCTTTGACAAGTAATGATGTGGGGAGAGTCGTTAGTAATAAGGATACTGATATAGATATTTGGCAACGTTATTATACAACAATAGTGGTTCCGAATAATATACAGGTTAGCTTTGAAAATTCACCAGAACCAAAAGAAAAAGATTTTGCGGTGATTATATCTTTGTATGGCAATATACATATTCCGAATGGTGTAGTGTTTAATGGAATATTATATGCACCAAATGGCAAAATTACTATTGACGGGACAGCTAAAATTAATGGTAGTGTAGTGGCGCAGCAAATATATATGACTACACCTGGGCAGGATGTCAAAGGGAGTAATTACGTTCATCATAAGACTAATAGTGGTGGTGGAAAAAAGATTGTGAAACTAATTAGTTGATATGCAGGATAATTTACAGGCATCTATAAAAGACAATTATAAGGTGATGGTTTCGCCTGTTTGAACATCTTTTGCTTCGCCAGCGCTGACTTCCACCACGCCCCATGCCTTCCAGCACCACGCCAAACCAATCCATGGCTTTACATTGCGGGCGACTTTTAGCACCCTGTAGTCCTTGTCAATGAAAATCGCATCAATGGCAAAGCGCATAAAGCACATGTGGATGCTGTTGCAGGGGACAATTAAGAGACCGTGGCCTGCGGGAAGCCGCTTGCGCAGCATAAGGCCGCGAAAACGGGCGAAGAATGTATCGGCTGTTTCGATTTGTAATTGCATGATATCACCGTTTTCATAAAAGTTGTCGTGTATGTTCATTATACATGACAGCTTTTTTCATTAAAAGGAAAAATTATCATTTACGGCGAATACAAAATAAGATAAGATATTATCCGGGAGTGTAAAGTATGTTAAAAGAATGGAAGTTAAGTGCCGCTGCACCGGAAGCGGCTGATTTTGCCAGAGAATTGGGCGTGACCAGGAGTCTGGCTAATATATTGTGGAATCGTGGCATTTGCACCAGAGAGGCGGCAGAAGTATTTTTGCAGCCGGAGAAACAGCCTTTTTATGACCCGTTCCGGATGAAGGACATGGATAAAGCTGTGGCGCGGATTGTGAAAGCCATTGATGACGAGGAAAAAATCATGGTCTATGGCGACTATGATGTGGACGGCATGACCGCCACAACCCTGCTCGTGCATAATCTCCGGGCTTTGGGAGCAGAGGTGGATTTTTATATCCCCCATCGGGAAAAGGAAGGGTATGGCTTTAACCTGCCTGCGCTGCAAAGTATCGCTGATAGTGGCGTAAGGCTGTTGGTATCGGTGGACTGCGGCATTGCTTCGGTAGATGATGTGGCGGCTATGGCCGGGAAATTGGATATCATCGTGACC
>CADAAS010000007.1 GCA_902785885.1 Pseudoselenomonas ruminantium | reverse complement strand
GAACAGACGCTATGCGAAGGAAGAAAAGTTGGGAGTGACGGATAATGAATAATTTGAAGCCCTTGATGCTGATGGTGCTGCTGGCTGCCATTATGATTTTCATCGGTGGCCTTGTGGGCGGCAAGGGCGGCATGATGATTATGCTCATGATTTCTTTGGGCATGAATTTCTTTTCCTACTGGTTCAGCGATTCCGTGGTGCTCAAGATGTACAACGCCCGCGAAGTCAGTCGGGAGGAAGCACCACAGCTCTATGGGCTGGTGGAGAATCTGGCGGCCAATGCCGAGCTTCCCATGCCGCGCGTTTACATCATCAACGAGGATACGCCCAATGCCTTTGCGACAGGCCGTAATCCGTCCCATGCGGCGGTAGCCGTAACTACGGGGATTATGCGGGCCTTGGACTATAACGAGCTGTCCGGCGTATTGGGACATGAACTTGCCCATGTGAAGAACCGCGATATCCTGACGGGCACGATTGCGGCCATGATGGCGACGGTCATCACCTATACGGCGCAGTTCTTTGCATTCTTCGGCGGCCGCAGTGATGATGACGAAGGCGGCAATCCGATTGCTGCCCTCTTGATGGTCTTTCTTGCGCCACTGGCTGCCAGCCTGATTCAGATGGCGATTTCCCGTTCCCGCGAGTATGAAGCCGACCATGATGGTGCCGAAATCTGCGGCAATGCCAACTATTTAGCAGATGCTCTCGAAAAAATCGAGTATTATGCCTTGAATGGCCGGCAGATGAGCGATGCTACACCGGCTACGGCGCATATGTTCATCATCAATCCGTTCAGCGGGATTGGCTCGACCATGAGCAAGCTGTTCAGCACCCATCCGCAGACCAGCGAACGCATTGCCCGCCTGCGTGCACAGGCTGCCGGCAGATAATGCAGTTTGTAACTTAAAAAGCCCGGAATACCTGTTTCCGTAGCGTTTGACAAGCTTGTCTAAGCGTAGGAAATAGGTGTTCCGGGCTTTTTGCTGTTTGTTATTTTGTCAGTCGATTAAATTCTTCCTGCGGCAGCAGCGTGGTCAGCCCCATGATGGACAAGAGCTGTATAAGCGCAGTCTCTTTTTCACAGGTATTGCGGATGATGTGATTGCAGATTTTCCATAAATCAAATTCCTTGTTGTTTTCCGCATATTGCAGGTGGATTTTGATTTCCTCATTGTTGCAGCCCAGGCGCAGCAGCCGGTCCACGAGGGTCACATAGTCCACCATCAGGTAGATGGTTTCCAGTTTTTTCTTGATCAGCTTGCTCATGGGCTTCAAGGCTTCAATTTCCAAAATCATTACGCTGATGGTATGGTCGCGCAGGGCATTTAAGATATCGTCCTTGCGGTAGCCATAGGATTCTCCCTTATGCGAAAATTCAATGACGAAGTCCAGCTTGTTGAATTCTTCGCGCGCAACAGTCGTGAAGAAGTGCTCACGGGAAACATGATAACGTGTGCGCTTTTCTGTGCTGAAATCATGGGTGGTGTAAGCTGGGATGAAGTGAATTCCCATATCCAGCAGTTGGGCAGCCATTGTAGCTTTGCCGGAGGCTTGTGCGCCCATCAGTGCGTAAATTTTGTTTTCCATGTCACACATCCTTATATCTAAAATAGGCAATACAAAAGCGGGAACTACCGAACGTTCCCGCTTTTGCCGCCTCTATACCTTCTGCCTACAACAACATACTAGATGTCGTTGTTCTCCCTCTTTTATAATACAACACTTGCCATTCGATTTCAATAGAAAAAATTCATTTTCTGTAAATTTATGGAAAATGCAGGAGAAAAAAGGGATTAACAGACGAATGGCGAATACTATAAAGTAGCATACAGATATACAATTTGGCAGAATTTTGAGCATTCTATGGGGGAGGAATTGCCATGTATTTTTATTGTGAAAAATGCAAGAAACCATATCCGCTGAACACGCATTCCTATATTTGCGAGTGTGGCGGCATGTTCCGTTTGCATAAAGACCCGATGGATGAAGTACATCAGGAGATTACGTTAGGGGAAGTCGAAACGCCGTTGCTGCCGCTGAAGGCTGGCAAGCTGGATGTGCTGCTGAAACTGGAGAACCTGCAGCCCACGGGATCCTTTAAGGACAGGGGAGCGCATACGCTGATCAATGAAATTCATCATCTGGGCATCAAGAAAATTGCCTTGGATTCTGCGGGCAATGCCGGTGCCTCGATCGCCGCTTATGCTGCGACTGCCGGGATTGAATGCACGGTTTATGTACCGGATGATATTTCCCCGGAAATGTCCAAGCAGATTGAAGCCTATGGCGCAAAAATCATCAAAGTTCCCAATGGCCGCATGAGCACCTGTGCTGCCGTCAAGAAGGATTTGGGCGACGCTTACTATGCTTCCCATGTATATAATCCGCTGTTCTTTGAGGGGATGCGCCCCATGGCCAAGGAAATTTACAAGCAGCTGGGAAATAAGATTCCGGAGTATATTTTCATGCCTGTTGGCAATGGTACCATGATGATTGGCCTGTATTTGGGCTTTATGGAACTGGGCCGCCTGCCCCATTTCGTGGCGGTACAGAGTTCCAAGTGTGCACCGCTTTATGAGGCCTTCAAGGTCGTGGAGGAGCAGCCGAAAAAGACGACGATTGCTCATGCTATCCGCATTGAACGTCCGAAACGCCTGACTACGATGCTGGAGATTTTAAAGCAGACCGGCGGTGATGTGGTAACGGTTGAAGATGCAGAAATCCTTAAGGCCAAGAAGTATTTGGGCTCCAAGGGTGTATATGCAGAACTGACTTCGGCTGCTGCGCTGGCTGGTGCAGAGAAGTTCTTTGCCGCAGGCAAGCCGGACAACTACAAGGTGGTTATCCCCATCACGGGCAGCGGCCTGAAACGCTGATTATTGCCGCAAACGCGAACAGGAGAAGACGATATGCTGCATGGAATAATTGATATTGGCTCCAACACCATTCGCATGGCGGTGTATCTCATCGAGGGCGGCCATTTTGAACAGCTGATGAAGCGAAAGCACACCGTAGGGCTGGCCTCATATGTTGAAGAGGGCGTAATGCAGCCGGAGGGCATTGAGCGGGCGGTGGAAACCTTGTTGGAATACAAGGATTTTCTTCACTGTTTCAACATCACCAAAGTGGCCGCCTTTACCACGGCCGCTTTGCGCAATGCCAAGAACAGCCGCGAGGCCGTTGGGGAAATCGAACGCCGCACGGGGATAGATATTCAGGTCATCAGCGGTGACGAGGAGGCCACGCTGGATTTTATCGGGGCAACACACAGCCTGAATAATGATTCGGGCCTGTTGATCGATATTGGTGGCGGCAGCACGGAGATTGTTACCTATCGGGAGCGGCAGATACAGTATAAGACCAGCTTGCCCATCGGCTCTTTGGGCTTGGCCAAGAAGTATGTCAGCGGTATTTTGCCCACCATGCAGGAATGCATGGAAATGCATGGTGAGGCTGAAGCTACGATTGGCGCTGCTGCAGATTTCTTGACCATCAGCGAAGCGGAAATCGTAGGCATTGGCGGCACCTTCAAGGGAGCTTGTGCGTTAAACAATGAACTGTTTAACCTGCCGGCGGTAAATCGGCGGCTGGAAACCAAAAATATTCGTACGCTGATTGGCACGTTTGTCAGCGATATGGGAATGACGCAAAATATGGCCGTGGCTTTGATGCGTTCCGTGCCGGAGCGGCTGCAAACCATTATTCCGGGCCTCATTATTGCCAGTGTCCTGTCCCGCAGGTTTCAGAGTACCTGGATTACCTATAGTGATTCAGGCGTGCGGGAAGGCTATATATACGATAGGATTATCGGTATTTAAAAAAACGCTAAATCTGCGAGGCAAGCAGATTTAGCGTTTTTTATTTTATTCTTGTTTACGAATTGCTGCCTGTATTGCCTTCAAGGCCGGCAAATTCGCCTTCGTCTTCACCGGCAATCTGATAAGTATTGCGTCCTTTTTCTTTGGCAGCGAACAGTGCCAGGTCCGCTGCGTGGAAGAGGTGATTATAGGTCTTGCCATTCTGCGGAGATACGGCAATGCCGATGCTGGCACTGATGCCGGCATTCGTGTCCCCAATCGTGAGGCTGCGTGCCATTTTGTTGATTTCATTGGCCTTGCGCTTGATGATGGTCAAATCCTTCTGATGGTCGATGATGACGACAAATTCATCACTGTCCAAATGGCCTACGGTGTCATAGGAGCGGAAGATGTCTTTCAGCCCCTGCGCGAATTTCTGCAGGATGCGGTTGCCGTACTGGTGTCCGTCTTCCTTGGTGGCTTTTTTGAAGTTGTCCAAATCTATGAGGAAAATGGCCATCATGCCGGGCGCGAAGGATTCCTCGTATTCCTGCAGGCGTTGGCGGCAAATGGCTTCTACCGCTGCACGGCTGGCAAGGCCGGTCAGCGCGTCGGTGTCATTTTCTTGTTTCATGTTGTGGCGCATAGCACGGATTTCATTGATGGCCATAGACATTTCACCGAGTTCATCCTCTGAGAGAATGCTGAGCTGTTTTTCATCATCATTGCCTTTGACGATGTCGGTGATTACCTTGCAGATTTTGCGAATGGGAATCGTCATGCGGGTGGCCAGAATATGGGCGACAATACTTACGAGCACCAGCAGGAGCAGGCCGATGATACCGACACGGACAATTTCCTCATTGGCAGTGTGGTAAACGACACTGGACGGCTGAATCGTGGCAACGTTCCAATTGGTCAGCTGGTTGCGCGAACAGGTGACGAAGTATTTTTTCCCGAGCAGTTCAATGCGGGCAATACCATTGTTTTCATTCATGACGCGGACGATTTTCTGATAATAATCCGGGTCTTCGACATCCTCTGATTCAGGGTGGGAGTTGGCAATCACCTTGTTTTCCTGGTCGAGCACGAGGATGGAGATATCATCCACGCTTTGGTTGGTGATGAATTCCTGCAGGTTGTCCAGATTCAAATTCCGTTGCAGCATGCCAATCGGTTGATGTTGGTCGTTAAAAACCGGTACTTCCATAACAATCATCATTTGGCCGGTGGACATGCTGACGATGATATCCGAAACGTAATCATGGCCGCTCATGGCTTCCTGAAAATGCCGCCGCTGGCTGACATTGACCAAGGGGGAATCGTCGCTGCGGAGCAGCTGCTGTCCTTCCATATTGGTGACTGCAGTCAGATTGTTGTCGCGGAACAGGTTATCGTTGCTGCGGAGCAGTTGCCGCAGGGCATTTTCATCCTCAGGGGTGCCGGTGGTCAGGTATTTTTTTATGGTCGGTGCATCGGCTATGGTATGCAGCGTGTAAAAATTGTTTTGGAGGATATTGGTCAGATGTTCGTTGACGATGGTATTGTTCAGCCAGCCAGTATTCTTGGCATGCTGTTCCATATGGTCCGCCAACCGCAAGCCACTGTAAACGAGCATTGCTAAAAACGGGATTATGCCCATTAGGGTTAAAAGCAGGAATAATTTTTTATGAATACTTCTTTTACCCATAATGCTACACCTCAGTTCGTGTTTATTGTTTGATAATTTAAATATTTATAACATTATATCATAAAACGCGAAGATTTTCAGCAAATAAAGTATCAGAGCTGTAAGTAAAAATTTTATTTATTTCGAGAGGTTGTTTATTTGGGTTAACGAATGTTGGGAATGGCCGATTACAATGCGGCGAAGGATAGTTGCTTCAAGGACTTGTTTGATCGGGATGATGAAATGTACAGGCGTAAACGAAAACTTAAAAAAAAATTAAATCTGCCCTATGGTAACGTGTAATTATTGCGAATTTTTCCGCAGGGTGATATAATTAAAGAAAGAAATAATTAAAAAATATAGACAATTTACAAAGAGAGGTAAAAATTTATAGAGAAGTGAAGGGGATGCCAATGTTTTCCAAGCTAATGGATGTACTAAACGATTTACAGCCCAGACAGTTATTGATGCTGGCGGGGGGAACAGCGGTAGCGGTGTTTTTGGTTGTCTATTTGGCTCTGAGCGGGATGACCAATAAGGCTGCAGAGGTACAGAAGGTAACACCTGCTGTACAGACACAGACAGCTATGACACAGGTGGTGATGGCGAAAGATGATATCCCGTCCCGTACCGTTATCCAAGAGGATATGCTGGAAATCAAGGAAATTCCCGTGGAAGCCGTTCCGCGGGGCGCAATGATGAGCATGCAGGATGTAGTGGGACAGCCTGCCGCTTCGACAATCTATGCCGGGGATATTGTTACACTGTCCAAGCTGGTGGTGGACAAAAGCAAAGCCGGTTTTGTAGGCGAAATACCGGAAAACTGCCGGGCCGTATCGGTAGGGGTTAGTGAAATTACCGGTGTAGCAGGGTTTGCGAAACCAGGCGATTACGTGGATGTAATTCTGGTGGAGAAAACCAATCAGGGAGCTACCAGCCGGTTCCTGCTCAAAAATGTCCTGCTGTTGGGGATTAATCAGGATACAGCGGCACAGGAAAAAGACGTTGCCAAGGATAAAGGGCGGACGGCGAAGCCCGCTACAGCTACGCTGGCGTTGCAGCCGGACGATATGCTGCAACTCATTTCCGCAGCGGCCATAGGGGATATTTATTTGGCACTGCGTCCGTTCCATACAGCAGATACAGGAAACTTTTTGGACACCTATACGCTGCGTTCCTCGAAAGGAAATGAAGTAGTCAAGGCCAATACAGCAGCGGCTGCGCCTGCACCAACTGCGGCGCCGGTTTATTCGGCACCGGTAGTCCAGGCACCTGCGGCTCCTCGTTCCGCTGGCGGCTTTGAAATCATTGAAGGCGATAAAGTAACTGCGAAGTGAGGGTGGACGGCGTGAAATGGAAAAATTTGAGAATCATTACAGGTTTATTGGCCAGCTTTTGTTTTTGGACAGCAAGTGTTTCGGCAGCGGATTTATTGTCCGTTGGCGTACATAGTTCGCGTTATGTATCCATGCCGACAAGCATCACGCGCATAGCAGTGGGGGACCCGGAGATTGCAACCATCGTGAGGGTACCATCATCGAGGACAGAATTTTTGGTGGTAGCACACAAGGCCGGAACCACGTCACTCTTCGTTTGGGGGGAGGATGGAGCACGTTATGAATATATTGTCGGTGTGTCTCCCGAGGATGAGGGCCAGGCCAAGGTTATTGAAAGTGCCATCGGCTTGCCGGGCGTACGGGTAAAGATGGTGGATGGGAAAGTCTTGCTTACCGGTACCGTGGAAAATCAGTATGAGCGCAATTATGCCATGAGAACCGCGCAGCTATTTGTGAAGGATGATACGTCAGGAAATCTTAGTGTAGGAAGCAATGCCAATATGCGAATGCAGGCACAAACTGCTGATAAAAATTCGCGTTCGGGTGCAATCGGAGGAAATACTTATTCCTCAACAGGTTCAGTAATCGACCTGCTGCATCTTCGTCATCCTTCGCAGATAAAACTGGAAGCACAAGTAGTAGCGATTAATCCTACGGAAAATTCGGATTTGGGCTTTGTCTATGGCTCAAGCACCGGTTCAGACCTTATCAATTCGCCAGGCGTATTTTATGGCGGACAATCCTATGGAGCAGATGGTAGTACGACCTTCCGCAATAATCCATGGAAATGGCTGACGGAACATCATAGTGATATCAATGTTGCCCTGCGGGCCTTGGTGACGCAGAACAAGGCAAAGATTCTTTCACGTCCCAGCATTACGACGATGAGCGGGGAAGAAGCCGTTATTCAGGTTGGCGGTGAGATTCCCTATACGACCAGAGATAAAAATGGCAATCCTACGACTGAATTCAAGGATTACGGGATTATCTTGCAGTTCAAGCCTTTGGTCGATGCGGAAAATCGCATTGTTTCCTCTATCCATACAGAAGTCAGCATGCCTAGTGGCGAGACCGTGGACAACCAGCCGATTTTGGACAAGCGGCGGGCGGATGCGGTTGTAACGGCAACATCCGGCTCGACAATGGTTATTGGCGGCTTGATGGATTCGCGTGAGTATAAAGTCGTTCGCAAATTCCCCTTCCTGGGCGATATTCCCATTATTGGCGAATTTTTCAAGTACACCTCGAAAAGCCGCAATCGGCAGGAATTGATTATTTTAGTTACGCCACGTTTGGTTGATGAGAATAGCGCTTCCAAGGCTGAAATGACCAACGATATGCATAAGTTCTATCAGAAAGGCCAGCAGGAAAAGGCAGCCATGAAGAAAGTAGACCTCAATGAAGAAAGTGCGGCAGCAGAGAAAAAGACAGAAGAAGCTGTTGAGGAAAAGACATCTGCGGTAAACCGGGAGGGGGATGATTCCCGGCAGGTAGCAACAGAAATGGCCAGTGAGTCTGTTCTGGATAAATATCTGAATCGTGATGTTCTGAAGAAAAAATAAAGGAGGCTGCAAAAGGGGAAGGGGGATTTGATGACATGGACGCAACCAGCAGTATTATTATCTCTGTTTTCAGCACTTCCTCCGGTAGTGGCAAAACCATTACGGCCATTAATTTGGCAGCCGGGTTGGCTGAGGAAGGGTATCGAACGTGTTTGGTAGACCTGGATTTGCAGTTTGGCGACGTTATGGGCTATCTGGATATGGTGAGTGATTTTACCATTGCCGATGCCCAACAGGCCATATTGAGGAATGAAGATAAATTTAATGTAGATGATTACCTGACGGAATACAAATGTGGCGATACAGCTTTTTCGGTATTGCCGCCGCCCAGGGAAATCAATGATGCCTATTTAATCAACGTGGAGGCTGTCGAAAAAATCATCGGCTCGATGAAGGGGTTCAACTTTGTTGTATTGGATTTGACTTCCGTGTTCAGTACATTGAACCTGGCTATGCTGGACATGAGTACGGTCATCAATTTTGTCGGTGTGATGGATTTTTTGCCGGCAGTAAAAAATTATAAGGTTGGTTATGATACGCTCCTGCGATTTGATTATGAGGAAAGCAAGATTTGTCTGGTAGAAAATAAGGCTGATTCAGAGCGGTATATCAAGGCAAGGGATGTAGAGCGGCTCCTGGGGACCAAGATTTATCATCATTTGCCCAGTGACCCGCAAGCCATTACCTATTCTATCCGCATGGGGAAGCCACTCATGTATTGCGTACCGTTGTCACCGTTAACCCAAAGTTTTTGGGAACTGGTGGGCAGATATACGAATCGAACCAAGAAGTCCAGAATAGCTTCGCAGCCGGCGCAGGAAAAGAAGGGGAAAAA
Organism: Pseudoselenomonas ruminantium; assembly: GCA_902785885.1. GTDB lineage: Bacteria > Bacillota > Negativicutes > Selenomonadales > Selenomonadaceae > Selenomonas_A > Selenomonas_A ruminantium_M. The sequence continues at coordinate 17,291 of CADAAS010000007.1, read as the reverse complement.
GAAACTCCTTTCATGGCTGTTTGGGGATGATGACTGGCTGACGGCGCAGAATATGAAGTGAGGGCTGGTGACCAAGGTGACTTATCGCGTAATACTTGTAGAACGGGACAGGGATATGTTGTCCCGCATGGCGGGCATGCTCAAGGCTAATGATGCTTTTGACCTGGCTGCAACCTTTCATGATGCGGATACGGCCTATGGGCAGAGCAGTGTTTTTCGTCCTACATTGTTTTTGATTGATGTGGATGAACCTGGGGCTGTGGATATGGTACCTCGATTTATCAAGTCTTATCCGCAGGCACAGATTTTGGGAACTATGGGGCAGTGGAAATCTACTGTTGCCGAAGCGATGCTGTCAGCGGGAGCTGGCGGTTGTATCCTGAAGCCATTCAATTCTACTGATGTTTTGGAAGCCTTGAAGATTTATAAACGTCGTGGACAGGCTTTGCCAACGCGTACATTGGCTTTGTTCAGCCCCAAGGGCCATTCGGGCCGTACGACATTGGCAACGGTGTTGGCCATTGAGCTGGCCCAAAAAAGTGGTGAATCCGTAGGAATTATTGATGCGGACTTGCAGTTTGGGGATGTGGCGATGTTCTTTGATGCTGTTCCCCGTCATAATGTGGTAGAGGCAACGCATGATATCAATTTGCTGACGCCGGCGGCATTAGAAAATTATTTTCATCCGGTAGGTAAGGGCGTATGGATTATGAGCGGCCCTTTGCAGCCAGAACATGCCGAATTGGTGGAGGCTAACCGCCTGATTGAAGTGGTGCGGATGGCAGGTTGTCTGTTCCGTTATGTCATACTGGACTTGCCTGTGGGCTTTAATCCGATTTCTCTGGCCTTGGCCGAATGTGCGGATACGGATATTCTGATTTCTATGCTTAACAGTGGACAGGAAGTAAGGCATATGAAGCGTTCACTGAAGATGTTCCATATGTGGGATGCCTATGGAAAGCGGGTATATACCATGTTTTCCGGAGTGAAGAATTGCACCGACGAGCATAAGCGCAAATTGGAAGGGGAACTGGGACGCTCTGTAACGCTGATGTTGCCGGAGGAACGGCGGATTAAGGATGTTACAGGCAGTGGGCGTCTCATGAAGGATTTGCCGGAGAATACGCCTTTTGTTGAGGCTGTGGCAGATTTCGCTTTTGCGCTTATCAGTGACCGGAGGTGAGCGCGATGATTATTATGGCAGCAATAGTTGCTGCATTGGCTGCTTTTGTTTTTGTAATCCTGATGGCGGTGTATTTTCAGCAGGTACGGAGGTCAAGCATTTTTTTCCGCCTGCGCCGGCATCATGTTATTGAAGCCGGCAGTGTAATGGACACACCCTATCTGGAACGCATGCGTAACTGGCTGAGAAGGGCAGCAGCACCGATTGCTGAGCATGGGCCGATACAGGCTTTGGATTTTCGGATGCGGCAGGCAGGAATTCCGCTGTTGGGCGGCGAATTTATGGTCTTATTATCAGTAAGTTCATTGTCAGCGTTTCTGATTGGCTGGATGCTTACTTTGGAATTGGGGACGGCAGTGCTATTTGGCGGGCTGGTCGCTGCAGCGATTTGGATTTTTGTAGCTTGGCGGGCCTACAGCCGGCGCAATGCTTTTACCGAGCAGTTGGGAGATTGCCTGACAACGATTGCCAACGCCCTGCGAGCAGGGTATAGCTTCCCCCAGTCGGTGGAGGTTGTATCCAGAGAGATGGAACCGCCTATCAGTGATGAATTTGCTCAGGTGTCCCGTGAGGTATCCATGGGTGTGCCGTTGGAATCGGCCTTGGAGGCTATGGGCCGCCGGGTCGGCAGTATGGATTTGGACTTGGTGATAACAGCCGTGCTGATTCAGCGGGAAGTCGGCGGCAACCTGGCGAAGATTCTCGACAATATCGGTGATACCATTCAGGAACGCATCCGCATGAAGCGTGAGATTTTCGCGTTGACAGCACAGGGACGGTTATCGGCATGGGTGCTTATCCTTTTGCCATTCTTGATGGCGTTGTTTCTGTATATCTTTAGCCCGGAGCAGCTTACTATACTGATTGATGATCCTTTAGGCCGTCTGGCACTTATGATTTCAATGGTTTTAGAACTTATAGGCTATGTGGTCATTCAAAAGATTGTCCATATAGATGTGTAAGTTTATAAATATAACAAAAACTGTTTTGTTGGGAAAGGATGTGGAGATTATGTTACAGCGTATTGAAAAGGTTTGGTCGGAAAAGGGTCAGGGCATTGTGGAGTATGCACTGATTCTGGCATTTGTGGTGGCTATTGCTGTGATAGCATTGAAGAGTGATAGCGGTATTGGGGAAAAAATACAGACTTTGTTTACAAACACAGGAACTAAAATAGAAAATGCGGGTAATACTGTAGGTGGACAAACTACCCCGTAACAAAGGATAATTTATTCAGCAGGGAAAGAGCTTCTTGATTTTGGGAAGCTCTTTTCTTCACTAAGCTATTTTAGGCGGGGAGGTGAGGCAGGTGAACAGACAGAAAGGTCAGTCGGTCGTGGAGTTTGCGCTGATTATTCCCCTGTTTTTAATTTTGATTATGGGCATGATATATGGCGCCTTTGCCTATGCGGACTATATGCAGTGCACCACCTCAGTCCGAGAGGCAGCTAGAAATATAGCCATGCAGACGGATGCTCAAAAACGGGAGCAGAAAAAAGCAGCCCTGCTCAATAAATCCTATACGCCTGCGCTCTACAAGGCAAAGCTTTATACAGAAAGCTATACGGCGGAAGTACATGAGCCGGAAGGAACAAATACCGGCTACGTTGAGGTAGAAGTGACGATGAATCGCAAAGTAAACATCATCGTTCTGCCGGAGAGCCTGGGGCCGGTAAAATGTACCATGCCGATAGAACCCGATTTAACGAGCGGAAGTTCAAGTGGAAATACCTGAAAAGAACATAATCATGGGGATATTGATGTAAACGTGAAGCAAACAAGGTGGGGATGATATGTCGCTCTTAAAGCGTTTGGGCAGAACGAAAGAACAAGCAATTAAGGAAGTAGAGAATCGAGGGACAAATCTGTCTGTGGAAAACAGCCCGGAGCAGGTATATGGTGACAGCACAGCTTTGCGTCAGGTAAAGAGCAGTGCGCTGGATGCAAGTCAGACCTATTCCCGCCTAAGGGAGCAAAAAAGTTCCGAGCAGCCCCAGATGGCTTCCGCTTTTGCGGCACGCCGTTCTGCGGTGGTGCAGATTGACCAGATTCAGGAATTGCGTTTGGCTATTCACCGCCGTATCGTGGATGAAATGACGGTGGCTGAACAGCAGCTCATTGCACAGGGCAAAGACGCGCGCGAACAAATCAAGAATTTGATTGCCACCTATCTGGAACGGGAAATGGTCAACAACAATTACAATTTGTCCCGCGCAGAACGCATGGTGCTAGTGGATGATATCTGTGATGAACTATTGGGTCTGGGACCATTGGAACCGCTCTTGAAGGATAATACCATTACCGAAATCATGGTCAATGGGCCGAAGGATATTTTCGTGGAGCGCAATGGCAAGCTTTTGCTATCCGATACGCGCTTTTATGATGACAACCATTTGATGAATATTATCGAGCGTATTCTTGCGCCGCTAGGCAGACGCGTGGATGAAGCCTCGCCGCTCGTTGATGCGCGACTCGCGGATGGCTCTCGTGTAAATATCATTATTCCGCCGTTGTCGCTGATTGGTCCAACGGTGACGATTCGTAAATTTTCCAAGAACGCACTTTCTGTGGAGAATTTGGTGGAATTGGGGACGCTGAGCGAAAAAATGGCGTTGTTTTTGCAGGCTTGTGTTAAGGCCAGGTTAAATATTTTGGTTGCTGGCGGAACGGGGTCCGGCAAAACAACGACCCTTAATGTTCTGTCCTCCTTTATTCCCTCGAATGAACGCATTGTCACCATCGAAGATGCGGCAGAACTCAGGCTGCAGCAGCGTCATGTGGTTACCCTGGAATCGCGCCCGGCCAATATCGAAGGCACAGGCGCGGTGACTATTCGCGATTTGGTGCGCAATGCCCTGCGTATGCGTCCTGACCGCATTATTGTCGGCGAGGTTCGTTCCGGTGAGGCCTTGGATATGTTGCAGGCCATGAATACCGGTCATGATGGTTCCATCACCACTGCCCATGCCAACAGTCCGCGTGATGTGCTGTCCCGCTTGGAAACCATGACGCTGATGGCGGGGATGGAACTGCCAGTGCGGGCTGTGCGTACGCAGATTGGTTCGGCGATTAATCTTATTATCCAGCAGTCCCGACTTCAGGACGGCAGTCGTAAGCTGACCCATATTACAGAAGTGCAGGGGATGGATGGGGATACCATTATTTTGCAAGATTTGTTCCGTTATGTGCAGGATTACTTGGACGAAAATGGCAAATCTGTAGGGCATTTTGAGACTGCGGGGGTTCGCCCCACCTTTATGGATAAATTCCGCATCCATGGTATAGAGCTGCCGCAAGATCTTTTTCAAAAGGGTTAAGGGGGCGTAATTATGATTATTTTACTATCCGCCTTGGTGACTGCCTTGGTGATGGTTATTCTGTTTTTGCTTTATTATACCGCCCGTAGGCCGCAGTTGCAGACCAGACAACATTTGGAAAAGATGATTGCTGAGGCTGAAGCCCAGCGACAGGCCGAAAAACAGCAAAAGACCAAGGTGGTGCCGTTAGGTGGAAAAAGTGTCGATGACTATCACTATATGCGTGAGCAGTCCTTTAAGGAACGTGTTATCCGCCCGCTGGTGATTTCTGTGGAAAATTGGCTGATGAAGTTTGCCCCGCGGGAAATGCGGACGATGCTGGAAAATATGCTTTTGCATCTGGGAATGCAGGAAAAGTGGAGTATTAACCGATTAGCGGCTGGCTGGGTTTTATGCGTGGCAGCAGGCGCATTGTTGGCTTTGCTGAGTATATCTGCTCTGTCACCGCTGCTGGTTCCCCAGAAAATCGCCATACTGGTTTTGGGCGTGGGCTTAGGGGCTGTTGTTCCCTTCCTGTTATTACAGTCGGCTATTCAACGGCGCAAGGCCACGATAAGACGCCAGCTGCCGGAATTCTTGGATTTTCTCTGCGTCAGTGTGCAGGCAGGGCTTTCTTTTGATGGTGCTGTAGCGAAGATTGTACATCGCATGAAGGGGCCACTGACCGAAGAATTTCGGCGGATGCTCCGCGATATGGGGCTGGGCATGGACAGACAGAGAACCCTTACCCAGCTGGCAAAACGCTGTGATTTGGAGGAAATGTATCTCTTTACCGCATCGGTGATTCAGGCTGAACATTTGGGCACGAGTATGTCCAGAACCTTGAAAATTCAGGCGGATAATATGCGTGACCGGCATCGTCAGGCAGTGCGGGCAATGGCGCTGAAAGCACCGGTAAAGATTATTTTCCCGATGGTGCTGTTTATCTTTCCGGCGATTTTCGTCATGGTGGTTTTCCCATCGGCATTGACTTTGCTAAAATCATTGAATCAGTAGAATTAAAGGAACGGAGGTGAGCCGTAATGCTGATGAAATTGCAGAAAATCCTGCGGGGCGAAAAAGGCCAGTCCTTAGTCGAATGGGCACTCGTGGCGTTGTTTGTCGTAGGGATTGTCTATATGTTCCGCGACTCCAATATACTTTCGCAGGTGACCAAGAGTTATAACAATGTGGGCAGTTACCTGAGCAGTACGCCCACCTCAGAACAGGTTATTAATAAGTATGGGGCGTTATCCAATTCGGAGCTGCGGGAGGCCGTGTCGAATCAAGAGCGCATCGCGATGGACGATGCCACTTTGCGGAATATAGCGGGGGCTTTTTTGGGCAAGACACAGACTGAGATTAGAGCGATGTTGATGAGTCAACCTAATTGGAATGCAAAATATAATCCCAATAATTTAGGTCAGGGAACATTACTCTTTGATTACTATATCAACAGTACAGGTGACGGGGAAAATGGGAGTGTTAAGACAAGGTTTGATAATGGTGTAGTGGCTAAGGATAATCTGGTAAATTGGATGCAGGGAAACTATACGCAATATCCATCAACACAAAAGCAGATGGAGTCAGACAACCGGTATTTTTTCTCGGATGACCTCATTTACACGCAGGGAGTCTATAATCATGCGATAATAGAAGCTAATAAAAATGATAGCTATGCCGTTAGTGTCCGTTGTGCTTTTGAATTTGATAAAACTACTGGTAAAGCTAATGCTATCCAAATATGGGCTACGCGTAATGCGCAGGTAAATGGAAGCTGGGTTCGTGATATGACACAGGGCATAAACGGAGACATGAGTATCAGGGTAGAATAAGGGGGGGATTATCATGAGAGGAAAGCAGGCAGAGAAAGGCACGGTGATTGTCTTTTTTGCTCTCATGCTGCCTTTCTTGATTCTTTTTGCAGGCATGGCAATTGATATAGGACGCAGTTATCTGCATAAATCCTATATGCAGAATGCAGCCGATATGGCAGCTTTAGCTGGGGTGGAAAAAGTCAGCGGCAAGAAAGCCAGCCTGATAGCGGTAACGGATGTACCGGCTCTTGGTCAATTGACTACAGCTGAGTCCAGTAGGAATGCAGATGCTGAAGCTGATAAGTTTTTGACGCTGGATAATGATGGAAAATGGAAAACAGGCAGAAGCAATGTTACTACGGAACTACGTAAGGAAAGTAATGCTTCGCAAAATAAAACGCCCAATAATCCCTTATTGCAAAAATGGGAACCGGATTATTATAATAACAATGGTTCGAATTATTACTATAAAGTAGAACTTACGGACGATATGGATTTTCCCTTCGCGAAAATGTTTCTGCCGGAAGTCTTGATGCCTAAAGATTGGAAGGTGAAGGTTGAAGCTTGGGCAAAGAGTAAAAACGATGGTAGAGATAATGGTTCTCCCTTTTTGGAGGGGATTGACTTGTTGACACAGATGAAAGAAGTGGAGGATTCGCATATTTTTTCTACTTTTCAGGATTGGGAAGCACATATCAAAGTACCGGCGGGGTACAATGGAAATAAAAGAGATTATATGAAGGAGATTAGTTTTACCAATAAGGGGCCTGCTTATAATGCGGATGGTACCCGGTCGGAAATCTTTAATATGGATGGGACGGCAAGTATAAACAACAATCTGAGAAGCCTGCTGGTTAATTATAAGCCGGATTTTGCTTCAACGAGTAAGCTGACGGGGAACTGGGATTACGATGCCATTGACAATATGACAGTTGCAGAGGCAAGAGCATATCTGTATGACCTTGGTATTGGTTTGCAGCTTACTAACTGGCGAATTGTTGGCGCGAACGGCGTAGCCCTAGAAGAAAGCGAAGGCGGCTATAGTTTGTGGGGAAAATTCTACGATAAATTAGAAAAAAAATTTGGACAGGCAGTGGCAACGGAAATCATGCTTGCCCGTATAAAATCCATTGTCAATGTTATAGAGCCTTATGCAGTGCGGAATTTGTCTGCTTTGCCTGCATCAGAAATATCCTACGACGTGTACACAGATGAACCCAATAAAATTGACCCGCTGTTTATCCGTCTGGAGAGTGAGGAATATAATACAGGGAGTGGTTCTAATTGGGTTACCAATACTGTGCGTGATATCAGCATCAATATCAAGGCCGATAATACCGAAAAAGATATGTATGGAGATTATAAATATCGCCCCATGATATTCTTCTATGACGGCCCGGTTGGAGAAGATGAAGATGGTGATGGAATTGGGGAGCGCGGTAAGGGGCGTAAGTCCAGAACTGTAACTTTGACTTTGGAAGAAGACTTCCGTGGGATTTTATTTGCTCCCAACAGCCCGGTTCATGTGGAAGGCAACGGGCACAAGTTCCAGGGGATAATCATAGCGGAGAAGTTTGTGGATGCTTATGGCAATACGATTGATACCCCTAGCCATACGGGGCTGGACTATTCCGCACTGGATTCAGCGACTGAAGCGGAGCTGCAGTCCTTTTATGCAAAACTTGGATTTAGCGAAGCAAAATATGATGATTTCCACGCTGTACGCTTGAATGTCTATAATAATCCGAATATGGATGTAGCATATACGACAGACAGATCCGGGATAACTATATAACAAAAAGCATTTGCCTATGCATAAGGCAAATGCTATAATATACCTAAAGAAGGTGCCGCCTAGCGGTCGCCCTCGGTTAGGATTTTTTCAAAGTGAATAAACCGCCGAAGTTTGCGAGGCTAGGGCGGTTTATTTTTTTATCTCTATGAGGATGAGCAGGATTAAGAGTAGAACGACGATTAACTCATTCATAGGCGAGCACCTCATTTCTGAGGGCAAAGTTTGACCGCCAAACAGCACCTGAATTAGATGGTATACCATTATTGAAAGTCTGTCAACGCTTATTTTATAGGCGTTGATAGACTTTTTTGTGTAAAAATGGTATAATAAGAAGCTAGTAATTTTGCTTATAATTCAGTTGATATTAGTGATAAATAAGATTTTGAGGTGAGATTGTGGAGTTTGAACAGGGAAAAATCGTCCCCGTTAATCTGGAACACGAGATGAAGAACTGCTACATCGACTATGCGATGAGCGTTATCGTGGCTCGTGCCCTGCCGGATGTCCGGGATGGTTTGAAGCCGGTACACCGCCGTATACTCTATGCTATGCAGGAAGCATGCATGGGTTCCGGCAAGCCCTACAAGAAGTCGGCGCGTATCGTCGGCGAAGTTTTGGGTAAATATCATCCGCATGGTGATACGTCCGTTTATGATGCCATCGTCCGCATGGCGCAGGATTTCTCCATGCGCTACATGCTGGCTGACGGCCATGGTAACTTCGGTTCCGTAGATGGTGACCCGGCCGCTGCTATGCGTTATACGGAAGTCCGTATGTCCAAGATTTCCGAGCTCATGTTGCAGGATATAGACAAGGAAACCGTGGACTTTGTGCCCAACTATGATGAATCCTTGAAGGAACCGGCAGTATTGCCGTCGAAGTTCCCGCAGCTCTTGGTCAATGGTACTTCCGGTATCGCCGTAGGTATGGCGACCAACATCCCGCCGCACAATATGCGGGAGGTTATTGATGGCACGCTGATGCTCATTGACAATCCGGATACGACCATCGATGAACTGATGACAGCCATTAAGGGGCCGGATTTCCCGACGGCAGGTCTTATCCTGGGCAAAGAGGGCATCAAGCAGGCCTATATGACGGGCCGCGGCATCATCAAGATGCGTGCCAATGCCCATATCGAAACCATGAGCAATGGCAAGCCCCGTATCGTCGTTACGGAACTGCCGTATCAGGTCAACAAGGCCCGTCTTATCGAAAAGATTGCTCAGCTTGTGCGTGATAAGCAGATTGAGGGCATTACGGATTTGCGGGATGAATCGGACCGCAACGGTATGCACATCGTTATCGACCTGCGCCGCGATGCCAACGCCAATGTTATCCTGAACCAGCTCTTTAAGCACACGCAGCTGCAGGACAGCTTCGGTGTCATCATGCTGGCTCTGGTGGATGGCAAGCCGCAGGTGCTGAACCTCAAACAGGTGCTCCATTACTACATCAAGCATCAGGAAGAAGTCATTACCCGCCGGACGCAGTACGAATTGAAGAAGGCCGAAGCCCGCGCCCATATCCTGGAAGGTTTGACGATTGCCCTCGACCATCTGGATGCCGTTATCACGACCATCCGTGAAAGCCGTACGGCAGATATCGCTAAAGAAGCCTTGATGACAGGCTTCAAGCTTTCCGATAAGCAGGCACAGGCCATCCTCGACCTCCGTCTCCAGCGCCTGACCGGTCTGGAACGGGAAAAGATTGAGGAAGAATATCAGGAAACCTTGAAGGCTATCGAAGAATTCAAGGCCATCCTTGCCGACAATCAGAAAATCCTGAACATCATCAAGGAAGAACTCACGGCGGTGAAGGAAAAGTACGGTGATGACCGCCGCACGAAACTCACCATCGACACTTCCGAAATTGATGTGGAAGACCTCATCGCCGAGGAAGATGTGGTGATTACCCTCACCCATAACAACTATATCAAGCGTATGCCGCTCGACACCTACCGCCGCCAGAACCGCGGTGGCAAGGGCATCAAGGGCATGGGCACGAAGGAAACGGATTTTGTGGAAAATCTCCTGATTACCACAACCCATCATACCATCCTGTTCTTCACGACCCGTGGCCGCGTATACAGCCTGAAAGCTTACGAGATTGCCGAATCCAGCCGCACGGCGAAGGGAACGGCGATTATCAATCTGCTGCAGCTTGAACAGGAAGAAAAGATTACGGCGGTTATTCAGGTCAAGGGCTTTGACCCGGATCGGTACCTCTTTATGGCAACCCGCAAGGGTATCGTAAAGAAGACGTCCCTGTCCGAGTTCAGCAACCTGCGCAAGAACGGCCTCAATGCCATCAACCTTGATGATGATGACGACCTCATGGGCGTTAAGTTCACCGATGGCGAAAGCTATCTGATGTTGGGTACGAAGCTCGGCAAGGCGATTGCTTTCTCGGAAGATGATGTTCGTTCTATGGGCCGCATGGCCCGCGGTGTCAAGGGCATTACCCTGTCTGACGGTGATGAAGTCGTTGGCATGGATATTCTCGTGCGCAACGCTGAAGTCCTGACTGTTACGGAATGCGGCTATGGCAAGCGTACCAGCACCGACGAATATCGCGCCCAGACCCGTGGCGGCAAGGGCCTCATCAACATGAAGGTCACGGAAAAGACCGGCCAGGTCGTAGGCATCAAGGTGGTTCGTCCGGAACATGAACTCATGCTCATCACCACCGATGGCATCGTTATTCGCACCAATGTGTCGGATATCTCCGTTATCAGCCGTAATACACAGGGTGTCAAGCTCATGACTACGGCAGAAAATGATAAGGTAGCATCTATGGCAACCTTAGCTCAGAAGGAAGACTAAAAACGATATAGAACGTAAAGGGAGCTAGGACAAATGTGAAATCATTTGTCCTAGCTCCTTTTGGGCTGTTTATATTATTCGCTCATGCTGTGATTTTAATAAATCGGCTATATATGGACTCAATTCTTCTTGCTCACCGGGGGTTAATTGACCATCCTCATTGCGGATAACAACAGTGGTTTTTTCGTGTATTCCACCACAGAGAAAAATAAAACCGCCATCCGAATTGGAATCGACACCTAAATATAATGGACAGTCCGAAAAACCAAACTGGTTGGATGTAAAGCTTCCATCCAAAAATTCGTTGTGTCCGGTCAGAATAATCAGGTCTTGTTGATGTTTTAGCATCGCTTTCACGACATAAACATATTCACGCCTTAGTGGCTCCGTACCATTGAAATCGTCTGATGGATAAACATCTAGGGGAATCCGGGCATAGATTGTTCCCAGATATCCTTTGACGTTACATTTTAATGCTTCACCATTATCATGCAAAACAAAACCATGGGGAGACGTCGAAATGCCCATTTCTCTGCCGCTGGGATCATCCAGTTTTATCGTTGTGTAGTCTCTGGCGTGCACCAAAACTTCCGGCTGACCGATATAGAGATATTCTGCGGCCAATGCTGAGGAGATTGGCGATAGAAGAATCACACTAAACAGGAACGCTAAAAAGGCCATAAATTTGCGCATGGTCTATCCCGCCTTTCTTATCTTGATAGCAGTCATTTTATCGTATCGAAGCCATACTCAGTTTTCGTTATGTCCCTTATTCGCGGTGAGTAATGGTTTTTCCTTCACGTATCGAGCTTTAAGATAATTTTGTGGGATTTTATATAAGCGTGTTTAATTTTGTAAGAGTTCCCGCGTATGCGCAGCAACCATTTCCGGAGTCATATCGCGGTTGCGGGCCACGCCGGTTTTGCGGGCGGCTTTGGCCACGGCGGCGGCTACGGTTGGTGCCACTTCCGGGTTGAAGGGGCTGGCGATGATGTGTTCTTCGTCGAGCTCGGCAGGGCTGATGAGGGAGGCAATGGCCTTAGCTGCAGCCATCTTCATTTCCTCGTTGATGGTGCTGGCCTGTACGTCCAAGGCTCCACGGAAGATGCCAGGGAAGGCCAGCAGGTTGTTGACCTGATTGGGGAAGTCGGAACGGCCTGTGCAGACGATTCGCGCACCGGCTTCTTTTGCCAGATGGGGCAGGATTTCCGGTTCGGGATTGGCCATGCCCATGACGATGGCATCTTTTTTCATGGTGCGCACCATATCCGGCGTTACACAGCCTGCCACGGATACGCCGACAAAGACATCAGCCTTGCGGATAACAGCATTTAACGGGCCTGCCTCATGACCGGGATTGGTGATTTTGGCAATGTCTTCCTTATAGGGATTCATGCCATTGGGGCGCCCATCATAGATGGCACCGCGGGAGTCACAAAGGATGATATTGCGCCCGCCGGCACGATGAATCAGGCGGGTGATGGCCTGCCCGGCTGCACCTGCGCCATTGATGACGAATTTTGCCGTGGCAAAATCCTTGCCTACGATTTTGAAGGCGTTAATCAATGCGGAAACGACTACGATAGCCGTGCCATGCTGGTCATCATGGAATACGGGGATATCGAGCGTCTTCTTTAGTTCCCGTTCAATGTCGAAACATTGGGGAGCTTTGATGTCTTCGAGGTTTATGCCGCCGAAGGTAGGTGCCATGAACTGCACGGCCTTGATTACCTGTATAGGGTCCTGTGCGTCCAGGCAAATGGGAACGGCATCCACGCCGGCGAAGGCCTTAAAAAGCACGGCTTTTCCTTCCATCACGGGCAGGCCCGCCATTGCTCCGATATTGCCCAGGCCAAGTACAGCAGTACCATTGGTCACTACGGCTACCATATTTCCCTTGCTGGTATAGTCGTAGGCCTTGCGTGGATCTTCCTTAATCGCAAGGCAGGGGGCAGCTACGCCAGGCGTATAGGCCAGGGTCAAATCTTCTGCGGAATTCAGTGGTACTTTGCTATGGACAGCAAGTTTTCCCTGATTATTTTTATGCAGCTCTAAAGCTCTTTCGTTTACGTTGCTCATATGGATACTTCCTTTCTAATCGATTTATAGTTTAGCTATTTGCCGGGATGGAATCTGTGCGTTAAGTTACAGTTTACAATTTTTATTAATAAATAACATAATAGTAATAAAAATGTAATATGTATATTATAAACTACTGACAGGAAAAGACAAATATAAAATATTGATGGATGTGATAACTAAAAGGTATAGTAAGTATAGCAAAAACCGCGCTAACTTTTTTGTGTGAAAAGTTAGCGCGGGCTTTATGCTTAATGGAGGTCAGTGCGTCTTGCTTATCCCTGCACTAGGGGTGGGAACTGATGCGGATTCGTTGCTATTGCTGCTGTTATTTGTATTTGCCGTAGTTTGACGCCGCGCTGAGCGGTCATCCTCGCTGCTGGCTCGTTCCTTGCGTTCCTCAATGCGGGAGCGTTCCCCACTATCATTTGCTTTTTCCTCATTGCTGCGTTTTTCCCTGTCAGCCGTATCTTCTCTGCGGCGGTTCTTGCTGCTGTCGGAAGGCCTGGTGCGACCAATGGATGTATCGCTGGCTGGAACTTCGCTGGCACCGGCAGGAATGCTATTTTCGTATTCGCGTATATCGGCTTCCATTTTTGTCTTGTATTTGCCGCTAAGAGACACGCCAAGCGTGTCAGCCACAGTCAGGCGGAGCTTATTGAGGTCAGGAATCCAATAGCTTATGCCCTCAATGTAGAGCGGCTTGCCGGGGACCATATCGGTCTTTAAGCCATTGTCCTTGGATTCTTTCAGTGTTCCAACAAATTCCAAAAGCTGGCGGAAGGAAAGGTCTGTTTCAATCGAGCCCATAACTTCTTTGATTACTGTGGGCAGTTTCGGTATGATGGCCGGGGATACGAGTTTTTCCATAAAGGCTCGCACAAAGTCCTGCTGGCGGCGGATACGGCCCAAATCGCCCTCCTCGTCGCGGTAACGCACATAGGTCACGGCCTTGGCGCCGTCCATATGCTGCATTCCCGGCTGGAAATCAATGATAAGGCCGCCATCATCATCCCAGGGGTCTTCGTAATGCATGCGCTTGGGAACGTCGATATCAATGCCGCCAATGGCATCAATGATTTTCTTGAAGGATTTTGTATTGATGATAACGTAGTGGTCAACACTGACGCCCAAGAGATTTTCTACAGTGTCTTGCGACAGTTTTTCCTTGCCATAGGCATAGGCGGCATTTACCTTGTCAAAGCCGTGCCCCTTGATTTTTACGCGGGTATCGCGCGGTACCGACAAGAGGGAGGCCTGATTGGTCTTGGGGTCGATGGAGGCAATCATCAACGTGTCGCTGCGCCCAACATCATCATCACGCTCGTCTACACCCATAATCATGATGGTGGCCTTGTCCTTGGCGGTCAATAGTTCTTCGCCTTGTTTTTTCTCGACCGGCTTTTCTGTTAAGCTGTTGCTGGCGAAATAGGCACCGCCCAAAGCTGCCGTCAAAAATATCACTAACATCAGAATCCAGGGCCAGATGCGGCGTTTTTTACTGGTTTTGCGAGGCGGAATATTGGAGTTTTGCAAATTCATACCTTCTTTTCTTCAGAAATTTTATGTAATATCCTTCAGGGTAACATATCTTTATTATAAACTAATTAAGTATAACAAACAAATCTGAAAAAAGCGAGGGAAATACGAAAAAAATGTTACAATATAAGGGAAATAAGGAGGCTGATGGATATGGCAAAGGAAATCGAACGTAAATTTTTGGTGAAGGCAAGCTGGCAACCACAGGATGAAGGGGTAAAAATTGCCCAAGGGTATCTATCGACTGTGCCGGAACGGACGGTCAGAGTGCGGATAAAAGGCGAAAAAGGCTATCTGGCCATCAAGGGGAAGAATCAAGGAATAAGCCGGGCTGAGTTTGAATACGAAATTCCCATTGGTGATGCAGAAGAACTGCTAAAATTGGCGGAGCAGCCGATTTTGTCGAAGAAGCGTTATCTGGAACAGCATGGGAATAGCCTATGGGAAATCGATGTGTTTGCTGGCGAAAATGAAGGACTGGTGGTGGCTGAAGTAGAACTTCCGGATGAACGCGCAGAATTTTCCCACCCTGCCTGGCTAGGAAAGGAAGTGTCCGGCGATGTCCGCTACTACAATGCAAACTTAATAAAAAGCCCGTTTTCCCTGTGGAAAAAATGAGTTTTTGTAAAGTTATGCACAGGATAAGGATTATCCACAAGATTTAGATGAAAATCTGGGGATAAAAGCACAAAATATAGCTGAATAGCATTTGTCAAGATGAAGATATAGGGTTATCCACGGATTTATCCACATTATCCACAGATTTTAATGGGAATAAAATAAACAATATACACATGGATGTTTAATATTATAGTAGGAAAATGAAATTTAATGTAGGGGTGTGCATACTTATCCACATCTGTGGATTAATATGTGGATAAATTGTTATATTGTTCGCATGGCGTTGCATAGACAGGCAGGATTTTGGCAGCAGGGGGCGAATTTATACAAGAATAAAGCATGATTATGTCTAGAAAAGAGGTGAGGAATCATGCTGTCGGATGGGGAATTGTTTCTGAGGCTGGTTCTCTCCTGTGTTCTAGGCGGGATAATCGGTTATGAACGGCAATCACGCAGGAAGTCGGCGGGATTGCGCACGAATGTATTGGTATGCCTGGGCTCCTGCCTGATTATGGTCATGTCGGTGGAAATGTATCAGGAAGTGGAAGGCAAGACGAATGCCGACCCCGCAAGGCTTGCAGCGCAGGTCGTCAGCGGCATCGGCTTTTTGGGCGCTGGCGCGATTATGAAGGAAGGCCTGTCGGTTACGGGGCTTACCACAGCTGCCTGTCTTTGGGTAGTGGCAGGTGTAGGCCTGGCGGTCGGTGCCGGGTTTTATGCGGGGGCGCTGATCAGCACGGCGTTGGTTTTCGTGACGTTGGGAAGCCTTTCGCGGCTGGATGACTGGGTTGACCATGAAAAAAATCTTTCGCTCAATATCCATACGGTGGACAGGCCGGGACAGCTGATGCGCATCAGCCGCTGCCTGGAGGATTTGCAGCTGCGGGTGCGGGGGGTAAAGGTCAAGGCTGATGAGGATGAAGTGGATGACAGCGGCGAAAAATCCATGTATATTGATTTGGAAATTTTCAACAAACAGAGTATAAAAAGCATTATCATTGTGGATGCCGTGCGGCAGATTGACGGGGTTATTCGGGTAGACGTAGCCTGATAAATTTTTTGGATTGTGCACAAGGATTTTATCCTTGAATGGGGAATAGTAACAGTAGATGATAGAGGCTATAGAAGGAGTGAATGATGATGAATCCGGAGATTATTGATACCATGGTGAGGGCGGCCATGCAGGTCATGGACAATGCTTATGTGCCTTATGGAAAGGCGCCTATCGGTGCTTGCGTACTGGCCAGTGATGGTACGTTCTATACGGGCTGCAACATTGAAAATGCTATCCCCCGCCTGTCGGTTTTTGCCGAGGAAGTGGCGATGTACCGGGCTGTTGCCGATGGCAAGCGGGAATTTGATGCGATTGCGGTTATTGGTGATACAGAGGAACCCTTTGTTCCCAATGGGGCTGTCTGTCAGCTGCTCGCAGAATTCAACGTACAGGAAATCATCATGACCAATATGGATGGCGTCGTCAAGACGGCAAAGCTTACCGACCTTATGCCTTATGCCAGGGCACCAATGGATAACGCCCTGCGTCCTATGGAGGAAGATTAAATTTAGCGTTAAAGTTAAGCCCCCTTTCTTTCGATATATTAGGAAAGAAAGGGGGCTTTTTTATGTCGCAGATGGGCTTGGAAACGCTGCTGGCGTTGCAGAAACTGGCGGATAAGTCGTATAAACGCACAAATACCAGCAAGGAAAAGGAAGCGAAGGCTGAAGAAAGCTATCGGGATATATGGGACAAGGTCAAAAAAGAGCAGGAAGAATGGGACAAGACGCTCAATGAATACGACTTGGCGAAATATAAGCTGGGGCTTATGGATAGCTTTTGGGCCGACAGCCGCCGCAAGGCACAGGATTATCTTTATAGCTATTACAAGCGCCAGCAAAGAACGTTGAACCAGCAGGCAATCAATGAAGTGGCCCAAAATATCGCCTGGCTGAACCAACTGAATAACAGTGGCTTGTTAAATGGCCGTATAGATACAGAGGCGGCACAGGCAACGGGAAAGGCTTTGGCTGCAGCTTTACAGGAAACTGTGCTGACGAATGTCAGGAATTTCCAAATGAATTCGTTTTTGGGAATTTAGAAAAATTGTTGTTGGGCATTTTGCGGGGCAATTTGATTAC
>CADAAS010000006.1 GCA_902785885.1 Pseudoselenomonas ruminantium | reverse complement strand
TTGGGAGAGCATAATGATTTTTCCAGCAAAATTCTCCTTGATGCGGTTTACCGCCTGAATGCCGTCAATACCGGGCATCAACATATCAATGATGAGAATGTCCGTCTGGCGCTCGGCAAGAAGTTCATTGGTCAGTTCCGTGGCATCGCCTAGTGAGTCCGTAACGTCACCAAGATTGTAGTCTTCAATGATGTCCTGCAGCATCATGCGTACAGCAGCATCATCATCAATCAGCATTATGTTCATGAGGGGGGTTCTCCTTTGGTTTTGTCGGTTTATGCAGCTTTTGACAGGGCAGGTCCAAATAACAGGTTACTTTATCTTTTCCGTCAGAAGTCAGCTCGATGGTGCCGCCGAGCGTTTCCGTCTGGTGTTTGACATAGGTAAGCCCGACGCCGCTGGAAGCCTTGCCGGTGCTGTCGAATTTTGTCGTATACCCGGGCGAAAAGACCTGCGCCAATCGCCGTGGGGGGATAAAGCTGCCGGTGTTTTCCAGCGTAATTTTCAAGCGGCCGTCGCCGGTGCCGCCGACAATGGTCAGTGTGATGGTTCCCCGGCTGGGGATGGCTTCCACAGCGTTGGCTACGAGATTGTTGAGGATGGAGAGCAGCATAAAGGAGTGGAGCAGGGGGAGCCCTGCAGGGACTTTTGCATTAAAAAAGATTTCCTTGCCCAATGAGCGGGCGTATTTTTTTTGCGTATGGACCATGAGCTTGACGATTTTGTCCGGCGGCATGTAATCATCTACACGGCGGTTTTGGGCCAGCTCCCGCAGACCTGCATATATGCGCTGCTGGTTTTTCTTGATATCGTGGCACTGCCCGGCAATGCGCAGGACTTCATTGGCCAAATCTTCGTCTTCTGGTGTTTGTGCGCTGTCTTTCAGCCGTGTGTAGACATTGTAGCAGTCATGGGTGAGGTCCTCTGCGTTTTGCAGGGAACACTTCAGCTCAAATACTTCCTCGTACAGCCCGGCAATCAGCATGGTGAGCCGGTCTTTTTCCTTGGTCTTGCGGGTCAGCCGCATTTCGGTGTTGTAGAGCTGGAACAGGAAGAAGAAGGAGAGGATGAAGAAACAGCGCAAAATGGCAATCAGGACCAACCGTCCGAGCATGCCTAAGGTAAAGGTTTCTGCCTGCTGGTAGGCGATGGCATTCATGGCCGCCAGTTCACCGACGCTGGCGAAAACCTCGGCGATAATCGCCCAGAAGGCAATCCCTAAAGCCTGCTCATAGATGGATTTTCGGGATAGTTGTGGCAGGGCAAAGAACAGGGAATAAATAAAATAATAGAAGAAATTAGGGATATGTTCAATGAAGGCGAGCAGGATATCATCGCCGTAAAATACATCCAGCCCTGTGCGGAACAGCATAACGGCAGCTCCGGCCACCGCGCCGGTAAGGAGCCGCGGGAAATTGCTGAGCCAGATGAGGAACAACAGAAAGACTGGCGAGCCGAAACTGACGCGAAAACTGGCAAAATCCCCGCTGAAGGGATGCATTTTGGGCTCGCCGGCCAGGGGCACCAAAATCATCATAAAGAGTAAAACCAGCCAGTCCTGACGGGTGGGCTTGGTGCTGTTCATTGGAAAAACTCCTTTGGAAAAAGAAAAAATACTTATAAAATAATAATCGTTGCTTATCGGATTATATAGTTTTTTATAGTCATGCATTTATATTATTACCATCAATCATACCATAAGTCAAACAGCAATTATAGTATCGTTTAAGTGCGGCTTATGGTTGTATCGTTATGAGGAGGTAGAAAAAATGTCTGATTCGAAAAATCAGGGATTAAGCCCGCTGATTCGCGGCCTGATGTGTGTGGCCATCGGCGCAATCATTTGGTTTATTCCCGCACCGGCTGGGGTAGGAGCCCAGGCTTGGGGGCTTCTGGCCATCTTTATTGCCACCATCGCAGGTTTTATTCTCCAGCCCATGCCTATCGGTGCCATAGCACTGATTGCGCTGACGCTCTTGCCAATCTTGGGCATTATGAAAACCGGCGAGGCGCTGGCAGGTTTTTCCAACACCACGATTTGGTTAATCGTATCCGCATTCATGTTTGCTGAAGGCTTTATCAAAACGGGGTTGGGCAAACGCATTTCCTATATGCTGCTCTCCAAGTTCGGCAGCAGCACCTTGCGCGTTGCTTATGTCATGAGCGCCGCTGACTTCGTAATCGCACCGTTCACGCCGTCCAATACGGCCCGTGGCGGCGGCATTATTTTCCCGATTGTCCGCAGTATCACGGCTGCCGTTGGCTCGGATGTGGAGAAAAAGACCAATATGCGTACAGGCGCATTCCTGATGTTCAGCGCCTATGCTGCGGTTATCACGTCCGCTTGTATCTTCCTGACGGGTGCCTCCAACAACGTGCTCTGCAACACCTTGGCACAGCAGATTTTTGGCACTTCGATTGGCTGGGGGGACTGGTTCCTGGCCTGCATCATTCCCGGTCTTATCCTGACCGTGGCTACGCCGTATATCCTCTATAAGCTCATCAACCCGGAACTCAAGAACACTCCGGAAACGCAGGAATTGGCTCGCCGTGAATTGGCGGAAATGGGACCGATGAGCTCCAAGGAAATCATCCTGAGCTTCATCTTCGTAGTAGCTCTAGTTATGTGGGCAACGGGTTCCTACCATGGTATTGACTCCGCATTCGTCGCTTTGCTGGGCCTCTCCGCCATGCTTTTGACGGGCATCCTCGATTGGTCAGATGTGGCACATCAGCATGCTGCCTGGGACGTACTCGTATGGATGGGCGTGTTGGTTAACATGGCCGCCTTCCTCTCCAAGTTTGGCCTGATGAAATGGTTCGCTGATGTAATGGCTGCCCAGTTCGCCGGCATGGAATGGATTATGATGCTCGTTATACTCAGCATCATCTATACCTTCGCGCATTATCTGCTGGCCAGCAACTCGGCGCATATCATGGCACTCTTTGCTGCTTTCGCTACGATTCTCGTGGCTGCCGGTGCTCCGGTACTCGGCGTACTGATTCTCTTTGGTGCACTCTGCAACAGCGCCTCCTTCCTTACCCATTATGGCTGCGGCGTTACGCCGATCTTCTTCGGTGCCGGCTTCATGGGGCAGGGCGAATGGTGGAAGATTGGTTTCATCATCACGGTGCTGCACGTAATCGTCTGGATGGGCGTAGGCCTGCCGGTGATGAAAGTAATCGGTATGTTATAAGGTTGAGGGCTCTCGTCCTTGAGAGCCCCTTACCATAGCTCGATGCTATGTAGTAATTTAATGGACAATTTTTTCAAAATGTACTTGATTGTATATTGTATACATGATACAATATAGGCAAGTCAAGGAACTATGAGAACATAAATGGTGCTTATAGTTCGACTCGGTAAAAAGATGTTATGTTGGGTTATCTTTATGAAAGAAAGGAACGTGGAGCAAAATGAGAAAAGAGCATGATTTCCTTGGTGAACTGGAAATTCCTGATGAAGTATACTACGGTGTACAGACTACCCGTGCTATCTCGAACTTCAAGATTACGGGCCAGAAGATTGACCCGGACTTCGTTCAGGCTTATGCCAAGGTCAAGAAGGCTACGGTAATGGCGAATATGTCCACGGGCCGTATGCCGAAAGAAGTCGGTGAGCCATTGATTCAGGCTGCCGATGAAATCATTGCTGGCAAATTCTTGGATCAGTTCCCCGTTGACCCCATTCAGGGCGGCGCTGGTACTTCCGTAAACATGAACGTCAACGAAGTTCTTTGCAACCGGGCACTCGAAATCATTGGCAAGCCGAAAGGAAGCTATGATATCATCAGCCCGAACAACCATGCAAACATGGCACAGTCCACGAATGATACTTTCCCGACCAGCATCAAGGTTTGCCTGTCCCACAAGGGCAAGAAGCTGACGGCTTCCCTCGGCAGGCTGGCTGACGAAATGGACAAGAAGGGGGAGGAATTCAAGGATATCCTCAAGATGGGCCGTACGCATCTGCAGGATGCAGTACCCATTACGCTGGGCCAGGAAATGCATTCCTATGCATCGGCAGTTCGTCGTGGCATTGACCGCATCAACCACGCTATCGACACCATCCATGTAGTGAATATGGGCGGTACGGCAGTAGGCACGGGCCTCAACGCAGAGCCTGCTTACATTACGAAAGTGGCCGAAACCCTGTCCGAAGTTACGGGCGAAAAATATGTTACTGCGGACAACATCATTGATGCCACGAATAACACTGATGGTTTCTCCGATGTTTCCAGCGCCATGAAGACTACGGCCCTGGTGCTCATCAAGATGGCGAATGACTTCCGTATGATGGCTTCCGGCCCGCGTTGCGGCCTCAACGAACTCAAGCTGCCGATGCGTCAGCCGGGTTCCTCCATCATGCCGGGCAAGGTTAACCCCGTTATTGCCGAAGTTCTCGATCAGGCCTGCTATCAGGTAGTGGCAAATGACCTTGCTGTTTCGCTGGGCGTAGAAAATGGCCAGTTTGAACTCAACGTTATGGAGCCGGTTATCAGCTTCAATATGTTCAACTCCATGACCTACATGACCAATGCTGTAGATACCTTCGTGGAAAAACTGCTGATTGACCTGCAGCCGAACAAAGAACAGTGCCAGGAATGGCTCGACAAGAGCGTAGGTGTCGTAACGGCTATGCTGCCGCATATCGGTTATGAAAATTCCGCGATGATTGCCAAGGAAGCCTACAATACGGGCAAGCCGGTTCGTCAGGTCATCCTCGAAAAAGGCCTTATTTCCAAGGAAAAGATGGAAAAGATTCTTTCCCCGAAGGAAATGACTACTCCAGGCATTGCCGGCTGATATCCGCATAACCCAAATAACATTTCCATAGAGCAAGAGTGCGTGCCCTCGGCGGTGCGCACTTTTATTTTGCCTGTGGCAAAACATGAATAATGGCGCTATGACGAGATAAAATATCTCGTCGAAACGCTGAGCGGTGGTTTTTCCTGTGGAAAAACCTGAACAATGGCGTTATAATATAAGGTATTGATTTGTAGACAAAATCCTGATGATAGGAGCGTTTTAATGAATAGACAAAAGCTGGCGGGAGTCATAACTATGGCGCTGCTGCTGCCGCTGTGGAGCAGTCCGGTGGAGGCCGTATATCATGCTGACTCCGATACGGGCATCAATGCATTGGACTATATTGAAAATGAACACCGGCAGGCAAAGGCCAACCGCTTGACCCCGGAGCAGGAAAAACTTTTGGCAGATGCCAAGGCCATGGAAAAGAGCCTGCGTTATCCTGTGGACCCGAAAAAGGCCGCTCCCGTGGCCTTTGAAGGGGAAGAACTGACTTATGATGAGCGCGATGGCAGCTTTATGGCCAAGGGCAAGGTGGATATCCTGCAGATGGATGCGCATCGTTTCCAGGGGGAAATGATTACGGGCAATACCAAGACGCATGATGTAAGCATACCCGACAAGGCACATATCCTGCAGATGACGCCGGGACAAATCCGGGTAACGCTGGATGGTTATAAGGCACATTATAATTATGGGGCAAAGACTGGTTCCTTGGAAAATGCCAAAGGAAAAGCCGGCGCCCATTATATCACGGGCAAGCGCTTTGAATTTTATCCCGACAGGATTGTGATCTATAACGGCACGGACTCGAAATGTGGTGCACAAAAGCCCGATTATCATACGAGCGCAGAGAAGATAACCTATTATCCGAATGATAAAATCGTGATGGAAAAGGTGAAATTCCATCTCCGCGGCAAAGTTATTTTTTCCCGTGACCATTATGAAGCCGGTTTGGGCGACAATGCCGGCAAGACGGAGTATCTTCCCAAGGTAGGCTATAACGAGGATGATGGCCTGTACTTGGACTGGGGCCTGAGTTTCCCCATGCGCAAAAACGTGGATTTCAACACCAATATTTATGTTGGCAGCCAGATTGGCTGGCATAGCAATTATGACATAACCTGGCAAAACAGGGGCATGTCCACTGGCGTTCGCTATGGCCATTATGAAGATGGAAATAATACGTGGATTAAGAAGATGCCCTCGGCTTTTTGGGGCTATAATGCGCATTTTGGCAAAAGCCACTTTACTTATGGGCTGAAAGCTGAATATGGCCGCTGGTATGGCAATGGCATTCACAGCAATCATGGGGAATATGGCGTTTCCCTGGGGCATGATCCGATTAAGTTCCATCGCTACACATTGTATTTGAAGACGGGCTACAGCATCACCAAGGAATCCTATGATCATTCCCGCGTTGCGGGCGTTTCCGGGGATGTGGTCCTGACAAAAGACTTCAATGAACGCTGGGCAGCCTATGCCGGCTATCATTACAGCAAGAAAAATAGGGAAAACAGCCTCTTTAAATTCAATACCGATGATTATTCCAAAAAACTGGAATCGGGTTTCAGCTACCGGATAGATGACTTGAATCGTGTTGCTGTGGGCACGAAATATGATTTGGACCATAAAAAATGGAAAAACATAGATTATTACTGGTATCATGACCTGCATTGCTCGCAGCTGATTCTCCGTTATAAATCCTTGGAAAATGGATTTAGCATTCGTTGGCAGTTTACACCGTGGTGATTTAGATATGAAACAGGAATTAGCAGATATAATTGATGAAATACAGGGCCGGAACATTCTGGTTATCGGTGACATGGTGGCAGATATCTATTTGGATGGCCGCATTTCCCGCATTTCCCGGGAGGCGCCGGTGCTGGTGCTGCAGCAGGCTGGAGAAAAGGTTGTGGCTGGCGGCGCTGCCAATGTGGTCAACAACGTGGCTACCTTGGGAGGCAATGTCTATGCCGTCGACCTTTTGGGCTTGGACAGTGCTGCCAAGGGCTTGAAAGCAGCCTTGGAAAAAAATGGCGCCCATACCGATGGGCTGTTTTGCGACGAGAAACGGCCGACCATTTCCAAAACCCGTGTTATCGCCGGGGGGCGGGCAACGGTCAGCCAACAGATAGTCCGCATTGACAAGGAAAGCGACAAGCCCATGCAGAAGGCGCACGAAAGCCAGATTAGCCAGTACATCAAGGCGCTTTTGCCGAAAATTGATGGCGTGGTGCTAAGTGACTATGGTTCCGGCACAATTACGGAAAAACTGCAGCAGCAGATTATTTCCTATTGCCGTGAGCATAATATTCCGAGCATGGTAGACAGCCGTTATGATATCCATCGGTTCAAGGATATTGGCTATGTAAAGCAGAATGATGCAGAACTGGCGGCAGCTGTCGGTCGGGAACTTCCTGATGATGAAAGCCTGTTCACGGCGGGACAGGAGCTTTTGGAAGAATTAAACGCTGATGGAGTATTGGTGACGCGTGGCGAAAAAGGCATGGTGCTTTTGGAAAAGGATGGTGCCATTCATGATATTCCCGTGTCCGACAAGAGCGAGGTCTTCGATGTGTCCGGTGCCGGTGATACCTGTGTATCCACGGTGATTTTGGCTTTGGCCGCAGGCATTGAGCCGGTGCGGGCTGCAGAACTCAGCAATATCGCCAGCGGCATTGCTGTGCGCAAGCTGGGAACTGCCACTGTTTCGGCAGAGGAACTGCGCAGAGTTTTGTATTAAAGGAGAAAAGGATGCTAGTTGCACGTAAAGATATAGCCAAATTTTGTGAAATACTCCGTCAGGGCGGACAAAAAGTGGTCTTCACCAATGGCTGCTTTGATATCCTGCATGCCGGCCATGTGACCTATCTGGAGGCAGCCAAGGCACAGGGGGATGTGCTGGTCTTGGGGCTCAATACGGATGAATCGGTACGCCGCCTGAAAGGTCCCGAACGCCCAATTAACAGTGAACTGGACAGGGCGAAAGTGGTAGGTGCACTGAAATCTGTGGATTATGTGGTGCTGTTCGGTGAACAGACAGCTGAAACCGTTATCGCTGAAGTCAAGCCGGATGTTTATGTTAAGGGCGGCGATTACACGCTGGATACTCTGCCCGAAGCCAAAATCGTACAAAGTTACGGCGGCAAGGTGGCCTTTATCGACATGGTAGAGGGCCGTTCGACCACGAACATCATCAACAAAATCAAGAAGTAAAAAGCCTTCCCTATGGGGAAGGTGCCGAACATAGTGAGGCGGATGAAGTTGTAATGAAGAATTACCTTATAGTAAAGTTAAGTGCCATTGGCGATGTAATCCATGCGCTCCCGGTGGCCTATGCGCTAAAGGAAGCATATCTCGATTGCCATATCACCTGGGTGGTGGAACCACCTGCTTTTGACCTGGTCAATATGTGTCCTTATATTGACGAGGTTATCCTTTTTGAAAAGAAGAAATTTAAGTCCTTAGGGGGCTTTTTGCATGAATATGGACCGTTGAAACGCAAAATCCGCCAGCGCCGTTATGATGCAGTGCTGGATTTGCAGGGCTTGTTTAAGTCTGCGGCAATAGCCAGATTGGGGCAGGCTCCGGTGAAACTAGGCATGTGCAATATGCGGGAGCTTAGCGATAAAATCTCCAAGCCCGTAATTGGGCCTAATGCGCATGGGCATATTGTCGAGCGCTATCTGGATGTGGCTCGGGCCTTGGGCTGCCCGGTAAACGAAGTTCGTTTTACCTTGGATGTGCCGGAGCGGGAAGCTGACCTTGCCCAAAGGATTTTTGCCCAGGCTGGTGCCAATATGACCAATCCCTATGTGGTGTTGGCCATTGGTGCCAACTGGCCGAACAAACGCTGGCCGGCGGAAAGTTTTGCTCGTCTTGCGGATAAGCTCTATGACCGCAAATTAATTCCCGT
This sequence comes from Pseudoselenomonas ruminantium, assembly GCA_902785885.1. GTDB lineage: Bacteria > Bacillota > Negativicutes > Selenomonadales > Selenomonadaceae > Selenomonas_A > Selenomonas_A ruminantium_M. Next base: position 18,451 of record CADAAS010000006.1, on the reverse strand, counting down.
ACTGGTCGGCGGCGGTTTGGTCGATGAACAGCGGGCGGCAGAAATTTGCTCTTATAGCGATATCCCACCGCTGAATCTGGTTGGTCGGACGAATTTTAAGCAGCTCACCTATATTCTGCAAAATGCCCGATTGGCCATTGGCGGTGATACCGGTCCTGTGCATCTGTCAGCAGGTATGGGCACGAAAACCATTATGCTCATGGGGCCGACCGATGCCAACCGCAATGGCCCTTATGGACAGATGGAGAACGCTATCGAAGTTGACCGTCCTTGCCGTTACTGTTGGAAACGGGCTTGTCCGAAGAATATCGATTGCCTGCAAAATATTACAGTAGAACAGGTATGGAAAAAGATTGAGGAGCTTTGCTGACGTGTATCAAAATATATTGGTCATAAATCTCATGCAAATTGGTGACCTGATGCTGACAACGCCGGTTTTGGGGGGCTTGCGCAAGGCCTATCCGCAGGCCCGCCTGACACTTTTGGCCGATACCCGCTGGCGGGAATTGGTGGAAGAAAATCCCCATTTGGATGCCTGCCTTTTTATGGATAAAAAGGGGGCTGACAGGGGGCTGGTAAAGCTTTGGCAGTTTATCCGCAAGGTGCGGGCGCAGAAATTTGATTTGGTCATTAACCTGCATCGCAATGAACGTGCCTCGGCAGTAGCGGCTTTTAGTGGCGCAAAATACATTGTGGGCTACAGCAAGCCTTTATTTTCGCTGCTTTTTGATAAGGCCGTGCAGAATCCTTCGATTGCCCATCATATTGGCTGGGGACCGGGCGGCGTTTTTCCGCCGCATCATTATGTGCCGGGCTGGGAACATCAGGTGCATGCCCATCTCAATGTCCTGCGGCAGACACTCGGCATTGAGCCGGATGATGGCGGCCTGGAAATGGTTTTAAGCGAGGAAAATCAGAAAAAAGCAGATAATCTTTGGCAGGAACATTTTGTTGCGGATGATAAAGTGATTGCCTTTAATATCGGCGCCAGCTGGGAAACAAAGCGCTGGCCGGACAGCTACTTTGCCAAGTGTGCTGATAAATTGCTCGAAAGGGGCTATAAGATTGCATTCTTTGGTGGCCCGATGGATTTGAATATTGTGCAGAAATGCATCAGTCAAATGCAGCATAAGGACAGCGAGGCCTTGCATATCTTTACCGGCAAGGTTAGCCTGGCGCTGCTCGCAGGGCTTTTGCGCAAATGCTGCTTGTTCCTCACCACGGATTCCGGCCCGATGCATATCGGCGTAGCCATGAATTTGCCGGTGATTACGATGTTCGGCGCTTCGCCTGTGCCGGGTTTTTACCCTTATGATGGGCGTTCTGTTTTGCTGAAATCGCCGGAAAAATGTCATCCCTGCGGCATTCATCAATGCCCACGGGCGGGCAAAGATAATCTTGCCTGTATGAAAAATATCCCTGTGGCAGCAGTTATGCACTTCGTAGAAGAATTGTTGGATAAGTTTCAAGGGCAACCGGCCTATAAACTGCCATCTCATAAGGGTGATTATCAATGCCGCGTTATTGACCTATCCAAAGGAGAATTTTAACAGATGGATAAAAAGATAATGCATGAGTTTATTGCTGGCCCGGCATCTAATTGTAATGTCTTAGTGGTAGGCGATGTAATGCTGGACAAGTATTACTATGGGGAAGTGACGCGTATTTCTCCTGAGGCACCTGTGCCGATTACCCGTGTTACCAAACAGACGGAGACTTTGGGCGGGGCAGCCAATGTGGCGCATAACCTTGCCCGCTTGGAATGCCAGATTGGCCTTGCGGGCTATGTAGGTGAGGATTATCATTGCCAGAGCCTTACGGACAAGCTGACGACCCGCGGAATTGATTTCAAGGGGCTTATTGCTACCGATAGGCCAACCACCACGAAACTGCGGGTGATTGGCGGCCATCAGCAGATGCTTCGCCTGGATTTTGAAGAAGCCGAGGAAATGACGGGACCTTATGCTGACCGCTTGCAGAACTTTGTTGCGGCACGCCTGAATGAAGGCGTGGACGCGGTGATTATCTCGGATTATGGCAAAGGCGCCTGCACCGAGGAAACCTGCCAGCAGATTATCAAGGCAGCCAATGCCCATGGCATTCCGGTACTGGTTGACCCCAAAGGCACGGCCTGGGGCAAGTATCGCGGTGCAGATTACATCACGCCGAACTTCAAGGAACTGAGTGCCGTCCTGCCGGAAAAAATCAAAAATCAGGATGAGGCTATCGAAAAAGCCGCCCGTTATGTGATGGGCAAGTTCGGCATCAAGCAGGTACTGGCTACCCGTTCGGAATTTGGCATGTCTCTGGTCACGAAAGACAGTGCCTATCATATTCCCACCAAGGCACAGGAAGTCTTTGACGTGTCCGGTGCCGGCGATACCGTAATCGGCGTGTTCGCCTTGGGGCTTGCCGGTGGACTTGCCCCAGAGGTAAGCGCCTATATGGCCAATATGGCAGCCAGCGTAGTTGTGGCGAAACTGGGCACTTACGCAGTAAGCAAGGAAGAACTTTTAGAAGTATTGAGGTAATAAAAGGGAGGACTATTCAATGATTATTGTTACTGGCGGTGCCGGCTTTATTGGCAGCAACCTCGTAAAGGAACTTAACCGCCGCGGCCGCACGGATATTCTGGTGGTAGATGACCTGAAAGACGGCCAGAACTACAAGAACCTGCGGGGCTTGAAATTCATCGACTATCAGCACAAGGACGATTTCCTGCAGAGCATTGAAAACGGCGACTTTGATGGTACGGATATCGATGCCGTGTTCCATGAAGGTGCCTGCTCCGATACCATGGAATATGATGTTAACTTTATGATGCGGGTAAACTACGAATATTCCAAGTCCGTGCTGCACTTCTGCCTGCAGCATCGCATCCCGTTCCTTTATGCATCTTCGGCATCCACCTATGGCAGCGGCAAAAACGGCTTCCGGGAAGGGGATGAGTGCGAGGATGCATTGAATCCCTATGCGTTCTCCAAGCTGGCCTTTGACCGTTATGTGCGTCAGGTGATGCCCGAGGCGCATAGCCAGATTGTCGGCCTCAAATACTTTAATGTCTATGGCCCGCAGGAACATCATAAGGGAAAGATGGCGTCCATCTTCTACCAGCTTTACAATCAGGTCAACGAAACGGGCAAGGCCCGCCTGTTCCAGGGCTGGGGAGAGATTAATGGCCAGCCGGTCAAAGATGGCGAGCAGCGCCGTGACTTTGTCTATGTCAAGGACGTAGTCAATGTGAACCTGTGGTTCTGGAAAAACAAGGGCAAGAGCGGTATCTACAACTGCGGTACCGGCCATGCGCATACTTACAATGAAGTAGCCGAAGCCGTAATCGAAGCTTTGGGCAAGGGCGAAATCGCCTACCGTGAATTCCCTGAAGTGCTCAAGGGCAAATACCAGAACTTCACCGAAGCCGATACCACGAACCTCCTGGCAGCCGGCTATAACGAAGGTTTCCACGAGATGAAAGATGCGGTCAAGGAATACGTAGATTTCCTCGACAAAGGTGGCTATTTTGACTACAACGACTAAAAATAAAGCCGTATTTTTCGACCGTGACGGCACACTCAATGTGGACATAGCCTACCTTCACCGCCCAGAAGACTTTATTTGGATAGAAGGCGCCAAGGAGGCCATCAAATACGTCAACGACAAAGGCTATCTGGCTATCCTTGTCACCAACCAGAGCGGGGTGGCCAGAGGGTACTATCCTGAAGAAGACATAAAAGAAGTCTATGACTGGATGAACAATGAACTGGCCAAAATCGGAGCGCACTTGGATGCGCTCTTTTACTGCCCGCATCATCCGCAGGGGAAAATTCCTGCATATACACAAGTGTGTAACTGTCGCAAGCCGGATACCGGCATGATTGATGAAGCCTGTGAAAAATTTAAGATAGACCGGGCAAAGTCGTTCTTTGTGGGTGACAGTATAACGGATATGGAATGTGCCCAAAAAGCCGGCGTTACCGGAATTTTCTATGAGGCCGGCAGTTTGTTGTCCTGCGTAGAAGAAATTGTGACGAAGTAAAGGAGTCGTATCATTGTTTACAAGATTCTTTGAAGGCATACAAAGCGATTTACTGTTAATGCTGCTGGCAGCATTGGTTTGCGCATTGTTTCGCGCACTGTTTATTAAGTGTTATGCTCCGGAGAAATCCCGTCATGATTGGCACCGGATAAGAGGATGTTTTAACTATGGTTTTTGGTGGGGCATGGACTTTAATGCCTATGTGTTTTTGTTTCTTATGGTGCTGGTGTCCATGCCGGCCGGCATTTTTCCGGATTATTATGCCATAGCAGATAAAATTCGGGTGGGCAGTGTTTTAGCTTATTTGACGGTAATCTATATTGCCTCTTTTGGCAATATGATATTTTATTATCATTTTCATGATGTATTTAATGCTACAGTAAGACTTGGAGGAAATGCGGATAAAAACAATCTTGCGGATATTTTCTTTAACCAGAATCGTGGTGGCTGGATTTTAGCGGGATTTATTCCTTATTGGGGTGTGATGGGCTATATTGCTTATGCACTGTGCCAAATCCCCAAGATTCCTTACCCGGTTGCTTTCGATAACCTTTGGCTGCAGTACGGAGCAAATTTTGTTGTCTTTGTAATGGCCGTGGTTCTTTTTTATTGGCTGCGTTATGGCGGCACATTGAATCATCGGGACAAGCCGGAGTGGGATGAAGTCCCTGCTTATGTGAAACAGGATGAATTCCTGGGGAAGATGACCTTGGATGCACTGGTGGCCTTTGAACTTGCCTGGAAACATAAAATCAGTGATTCTCTGCAACATACCGATGAAGAAGCAAAAGAGATTATGGGAAAAGTCTTCCCGGCGAATGTGGATTGGCAGCGCCCATGGGACAGTTTTAAAAGGACTGCAAAAGGAGCAAAGATTACCAAGCCACGGAAGATTTTCCTGTTGTTTGGAGAAAGTCATGGCCAGGCACCATTTGATTCGTTGTATAGTAAATTGAATTTGATGGAAGGCAGCCAAAAGTTTCGTAAAGACCCACATACGTTAACCATTGATAATTTTCTGCCTGGGGGCATGATTTCTGCGCCATCCCTTGCCAGTATTCTGTCCGGAATGTATGATACGGATTTGGAGTTAAATGAGAATGTCAGCTTTTGGCGTGGGACAACCCCATTGTCCATGGCTTATCAGCTGCATAAACTGGGATATCATACGGGATTTTGGTATGGTGGTGCCCTGAACTGGGGCAGTCTGGAGCATTTTGTGCCGACGACGGGCTTTGATGAATATCACGGCGGGCCGGATATCTGTGCTAAAGATGCTCCCCGTACCTGGTTAGGCGTTTATGACCATTTATTTTTGGATGCAGCTGCAGAAAAAATCGAGCAGTCACCTGCAGAACGTTATGAATTCCATTTTCTCTATACGACCTCCAATCATGGCCCGTATAATATGCCCTATGATGAATACGGGGCAGATTTGGACAGGATTATGCCGGATGCACCTGATGAACTGAAGGCCGATAAACATACAAGACGAAAAATGCAGGGGATTTGGTATGCGGATCAGGCTTTGTGTAAGTTTATCGACCGCATGCGGGAAACGTATCCGGATGCCTTGTTTATTGTTACCGGTGACCATACTACAGGGCTTATTCCGTTTGAATTTCATGTGACAGGGCGTGATGAACCGTCTTTGCGGGAACAGGTGCTTACCTCGTTTGCAATGTATCATTGCGAACTTTCATCGGATATGCTGGCAGGGAATATCATTGGCGGACATTTGCAGATATTGCCTACGCTTATGGAACTCTTGGCCCCGGCCGGACATGAATATTACTCTTTGTTTAGCAGTCTGACGGAATCCATAGACCATGTGGTGACACCTTACTGTTGGCTGACCAGGGATACGGTGGGCGATTATCGGAGCAAGGTGCGGCAGTCTCTACAGGTTTCGGAGAAGACACTTCCGCTGGAACATGAAATTTCCTTTGCTGATGAGCATGCGGCGTGGTGTGAATTCAGCGGATATTTAGTTAAACATCCAGAATTACTGATTCCGAGACAGGAAATAAATCCTGCTTTGGCGAACTAAGAAGGAACAGTATAACGTTTTTGTAATATAAATAAAGAGGTGAGTTCTGTGACGCTGTTATTTTTCGCCACCCTCCCTATTCTCTGGCTGATTGTAGCCCTGTCTGGTCTGAAGATGGCTGCCTGGAAAGCCTGTCCTGTGGCACTGTTGCTGTCCCTGATTGCCAGTGTGCTGTATTTCGGTATGCCCGCTGATTATATGGCCAGTGCGGTGTTGGAAGGAACGGCACTGGCCTGTTGGCCGATACTTTTAATTATCACGGCCACCATTTACACCTACCATCTGTCGGTACATACTGGTGGCATGGAGATTATCAAGGCTATGCTGACTTCTGTCAGCAGTGATTATCGGGTGCTCATTCTATTGATTGCTTTCGGTTTTGGCGGTTTTTTGGAAGGCATGGCAGGCTTTGGTACCGCTGTGGCCATTCCGGCCAGTATGTTGGCGGGGATGGGGATAAATCCTGTCAGTGCTGTGGCGGTATGTCTTGTGGCAAACTTCGTGCCATCGGCGTATGGTTCTATCGGTATTCCGCTGGTTACATTGTCGGGGATTATGGGGACGGATTCAGCCCAATTGGCTACTTATGTGGCTTTGCAGATCAGCATTTTAGGGCTGTTTTGTCCCTTCCTGATGGTGGCCATTGCAGGCGGCAGCTGGCAGGCGGTCAAGGATATGCTGCCCGTATGTATGGCGGCAGGGCTCAGCTATGTGCTGGCGCAACTGGGCGTATCTTATTTCCTTGGTCCCGAGCTGGCTGGTGTGGCCGGTGCCCTTTGCACGATGGGAGCAATTATCGGTGCGGTAAAATATTTCCCGCCGCAGAATTCTTCCTATGTGCTGCAGCGGGATAATGCTCCGCAGGTAACACAGCACCAAGCCTTTATGGCTTGGCTGCCCTTTGTGCTGATTTTTATTCTGCTGCTCCTGACCAGCAAGCTTGTGCCGACGATTTACGACTCGATTTCCCAGGTTCGTACATCAATCCTGATTTATAAAGGTGAGGGTGGTGCACCTTATACCTTCCATTGGATAGCAACACCCGGTATGGTGATTTTCTTTGCCACCTTTGTCAGCGGTTTTATCAAAAGAACGCCGTTGGGGGATATGCTGGTGGTATTGCGCAAGACGATGGCCAGCCTGCGTCCAACATTCATCACCATCATCAGCATCATTGCCACCGCGAAAGTCATGGGCTACAGCGGCATGACCACGACCATTGCCGATAATACCGTAGCGGCTACAGGCCTGATGTATCCGGCCATTGCGGCCTTTATCGGTTCGGTGGGCGGTTTTATCACCGGGTCTGCCACAAGTACCTGCATCCTTTTGGGCAAGCTACAGATGGATGCGGCAATCGCCATCGGTGCACCGCTCAATACACAGATTTGGATTGCTTCGGCTAATGCAACCGGTGCTTGTGCAGGAAAGCTGATTGCTCCTCAGAGTATCGCCATTGGTGTTGCAGCCATTGGCGTAGCAGGCAAAGGCAGTGAAAGTCAGCTGCTAGGGCTGACAATGAAAATATATTTGCCTTTCATTATCTTGCTTGGCTTGCTGGTTTATTTTGGGACAAGTGTGCTATAAGAAAATAAAATACCTAATCCGCACGGAAAGTGCGGATTTTTTTATGAGTATGTAGTATAATTAAGTATTAGTAAGTTTTGAGAAATATAGAGGAGTGCTAAGGTGAGCAACTGGCTGGTAGAGTCTGGCTTTGTGGGCGAGACAACACAATACGACAAGAAAATATTGCCGGACTTCTGCAAGCCGAAAAGCTGGCTGAAAAGTGTTAGTGCCTTTGCTAACGGTCTGGGCGGTAAACTGATTTTTGGTGTGGCGGATGATGATACTTTGGTTGGAATTGAGAATCCTAAAGAGGTTTCTGAAAAAATTAGTGAAGCTATTAAGGATAAAATGGACCCGGTGCTGCAGATAGACTGGCAGATTGAAGTTGTTAATGGTAAAACCGTAGTGATTTTGGAAGTAGTGCAAGGACGTTTGTATAGGGAAGATTTACTGCCTAGAATGTACTCAAATGATGTGGATTTTTGTGTTGTATTATGTAACTTGAATTATGGGACAGAAAAGGATGAGGTCAATGTCATAGGAAATGAGTCGTTTGCACTGATACGATTTCTTGAGCGGGTAAAAGTACCGAATATAATGAGTGAACATATTGTAGCAGTATATACTCGTGTAAAGGAAGAAAAAGTGTTCTCACGCAAGGATATTATGGAATGGCTAGGTTTTTCGGCAAGTTCGGCAGCTGGCAGAGTCATCAACACGATGAAGAAGTTAGATTTAATCGAACATGCAGAGGGGCGGGGAAATGGCAAATACCAGTTTCGTAAAGACGTCGAGGGGAATGATTCAGTATGGTTCGATTAACAGTGATAATCCTTACCAAAAATGAAGAACGCAATATAGAAGCTGCAATAAAAAGTGCTGCATTTGCTGATGAGATACTCCTTATCGACTCTGGCAGTACAGACAGGACACAGGAACTGGCAGAAAAGATGGGCGCAAGATTTATAAAACATCCGATGGACGAGGATGGGTTTGCTGGCCAGCGTAATTTTGCCTTGACTCAGACGGACGCGGATTGGGTGTTTTATTTGGATGCGGATGAACGCATAATACCAGAAGCCGTGGATAATATAAAGGAAATTCTATCTACTGGAGAATCTGTGGCTTATCGTGTAGAACGTAAGAATGTGGTGATGGGGAAATTAATGCGCTATGGAGGGCATCGTCCGGATTATGTTGCTCGCTTTTATCCGCGTTTATTAGTTCGCTGGCAGGGGAAAGTCCATGAAGGCATTGAAACAGAACTGCCCGTTAGGGAGTTAAAGAACTGTTTGTACCACTATACCTATACGACATGGCAGCAGTATTTTACCAAAACGAATTACTACACATCCTTATCGGCACAAAGTATGTTTGAACGGAAGAAAAAAGTCAGCAATGCGAGTGCGCTCTCCCATGCTTTTTTTGCTTTTGTGAAATCTTATATTCTGAAACAAGGTTTTCGAGATGGTTATTTAGGGCTGATTATGTCTATTTTAGCAGGTAATGCTTCGCTGATGAAATACTTAAAATTGCAGAACTTATATCGTTTAAAACAGGAAAAAACATAAATAATGGAGGAAATAAATTGCGTCTTATACAGGTTGCCCATGCACTGACACTTCATGATGGTGCAAGCAAATTTGTCCAAAAGCTCGATGGGATGTTTCAAAAACTGGGCTATGAAACAGCTATATTTGCCCATAAACTGGATGCACGTATAGGAAATGACCATATCCGTACGATGGAGCAGTTTGATGGCACGGCTGAGGATATTGTCATCTATCACATGACAACAGGAACATCTTTTAATAAGTGGGTAGCGAATTACCCGCACAAAATTGTCCTTTATTATCACAATATCACACCGGCAAAGTTCTTTTTTGGCAATGCCTGGGGCTCATGGTTGAAATGTATTCAAGGACGCCGTCAGCTAAAAGGAATAGTAAAAAATACTTTTTATGCCTGGGGAGCATCGGAATACTCCTGTGCTGAATTGCGGGAACTGGGACTTGATGAGGCAAAGCCACTGGCGGCTATTGTAGAGCCGGAGAAGTTTTTGAACCGGACACTCGTGCAATCCATACAGGACAAATATCAGGATGGAAAACTTAACCTCTTGATTGTTGGACGCGGTGTGCCTCATAAAAAGCAGGATGAGGCTATTGAAATTGTCCGTTATTACAAGGAGCATATCAATCCGAATGTACGGTTGATTATTGTAGGCAACATGAAAGCTTCTTTTGAGAAGAAACTGCATCGTATGGTAGAGGCTTATCGCATGCAGGATGATGTAGTATTTGCCGGCAGTGTATCTAACGATGAACTATGTACATGGTACCGGGTGTCTGATGCACTTCTATGCCTGAGTGAGCATGAAGGTTTTTGTGTGCCGTTGGTCGAGGCGATGGTCTTCGATAAGCCGGTATTTGCCTATGCGGCAGGCGCTGTCCCGGAGACTGTGGGGCACGCAGGCGTTATCTTGCAGGATAAAGAACCACGGCATACAGCAGAAATTATCCGGGATACACTGGCATCACAGGAAAAGCTTCAGCAACTGGAGATAGAGCGCAAGAAACGCTTGCAGGAACTGTCCTATGAGAATATTTTCCAACAGGTGAAGCAGGATATATCCCATATAACGGAATTGTGGGTACAGCAGAAATAATTGGAGGAACAGGATTTGGAAAGTTTTACTTCCCTTGGCCGGAAAATCTATGATATGAGTAATCCGCGCGAGGTACGTCGTTGTGTTGTATTTGTTACACGCAGTTGGCTGCACTATAACCGTATGAAAAAAATAGATGCTTTTTTTCAAAAAAATGAACTGCGGCGTGAACTGGCGAAGATATATCCCTTTGTATATGAGCAGCCGCAGCGTGCTTTTTTCTATAATAAATCCAGTTTTACGGAACGTGCTTCTTTAATACAGGAGCACTTCTCATTTTTGGAAGCTGTGCTTAAACCGGATTGCTTGTTGGATATATACAGGGAAAACGACCAAATTCTTTGGGAAAATGAACATGAGGGAGAACCTTTACGGCTGGTACTGTACTATGAACCGGGACAGCGGAAAGAAGGTTTGCTTTCGGTTATTCTGCGTTTAGGAAAACAGCCTTTGTATCAAATGATTTTTTGGATACAGAAAAATCCCCAGGGCGAATGGTCAGCCTATATTGGGGCTATGCAAGGGCCGAATATGGATAATGCCAAAGAGGTTATTAAGAAAATTACCAAGCAGTGTCATGCCTATCGGACGAAAAATTTAATTCTGCATGCAACCCAGGAAGTGGTGCGAAATTTAGGGATTAAGCATCTCTATGCGGTAACGAATTATGGTTACTATGCCAACAATCATGTTCGCATTGATCGGAAGCTCAAAACAGATTTTAGTAAGTTTTGGGAAGAATCAGGTGGTCAGAAATGCAGGGATGCGCGATTTTTTGAATTACCATTAGTGGAATACCGAAAAAAAATGGAAGAAGTGCCGACAAGAAAACGTGCTGTTTATCGCCGTCGTTTTGTACTGCTGGATGAAGTGGATACAAGTATAGAAAATGCAATAAAAAAGTTGCGACAATAAAAATATAGTCGCTTTACTGTTTAAATCGGAACTTTAGGAGTAAGTAAATGAATCGATTGGTATCTATAGTCGTTCCTGTATATAATGCGGAAAGAAACTTGGGAAAATGTATTGAGTCATTGATAAATCAAACCTATAAAAATATTGAAATCATACTGGTGGATGATGAGTCGAAGGATGCATCCTTATCGATATGTCAGGAATATGAAAAACGTGATAATCGAATAACGGTAGTAAAGCAGAAAAATGCAGGCTGTGGTGAAGCCAGAAATACAGGTATTGCTTTAACAAAAGGGGATTATGTAGCAACCGTTGATAGTGATGACTGGGTAACAGCCGACTATATTCAAGCCATGATGGACGTAGTCGAAAAAGAACCTGACATTGATTATGTGAAATGTGGATTTTCGTATGTAAATGGCGATAAAGTGGCGGGAGTAGAGCGTTGGCGTGAAGAAATTGTTGCCAGTGATAAGCGAATGTCTTATCTGCAGAAAGGCATTTTCTGGACTGTTGTGTGGAATGCGTTATATAAAAGAGACTTGATAATGAAAGTGAAACAGCCGGGATTGATGGGGCAGGATAATTATACATCATTCTTTTATATGTTGTATTCTCATAAAGTCGGAGTAGTTGACAAAATCCTATATTACTATTGGAATAATCCGTTGGGAGCAACTGGAGATCCTAAAAAGCAGGTGCGGCGCCATTTTGATTTATTAACCAATACAGAAATGATATTGGAAAAGATACAGAAAGAGAATATTGTGCTTGATAAAGATACTATGGATTGGCTACAGAAAAAATTGGCCAGACAATGGTATCATTATGTCCGCGAAAATAAGGAAATAAAGTCGATTACAAAGCAAGAAAATATTATTGACAATCTTGATCTTCGCAGAAAGATTTTTTTGAAATTTATTTTACTGCGGCGAAATCTTCTATAATAAATAATAAGGTGTTGAATGAAATGAACATAGCAGTAATGGGAATGGGATATGTCGGGCTTTCTAATGGTATACTATTGGCGCAGCATAATTCCGTGAAAGCAGTTGATGTTGTGCCAGAGAAAGTAGATATGTTAAACAAGGGGAAATCTCCCATTGTTGATGAAGATATTACAGAATTTCTAAATCATCGAGAATTGGATTTTTGCGCTACGCTGGAGGCAGCAGAAGCTGTAAGTGATGCGGAATATGTAATCATTTCTACACCGACAAATTATGACGCGAAAAAGAATTTTTTTGATACATCATCAGTAGAATCTGCAATCGAGGAGGTTCTGAAACATAATCGAGATGCCGTTATTGTCATAAAATCTACTGTTCCTGTAGGGTATACGGAGCAAATGAAGGAAAAATACCATACGGATAATATCATGTTCTCCCCGGAGTTTTTACGTGAGGGGCGTGCTCTTCATGATAATTTATATCCTTCGCGTATCGTTGTTGGAGAGCGTTCGGAAAGGGCTCGCGTATTTGCTGAGTTACTGGCTGAAGGAGCGGTGAAGAAAAATATTCCCTTGGTATTTACAGGTTCTACGGAAGCAGAGGCTGTTAAACTTTTCGCCAATACTTATTTGGCTTTGCGTGTTGCCTATTTTAACGAATTAGATTCTTATGCAGAGACGAGGGGCTTGAATACTGCGGAAATCATTGATGGAGTATGTTTAGACCCGCGCATCGGTGACTTTTATAATAATCCATCTTTTGGCTATGGTGGTTATTGCCTGCCGAAAGATACCAAGCAATTGTTGGCTAACTATCATGATGTCCCGCAAAATTTGATTACGGCAATAGTTGATGCAAATCGGACACGAAAGGATTTTATTGCCGATGAGATTTTGGCAAAAAATCCGGAAGTTGTCGGGATTTACCGGTTGACGATGAAAACATTATCGGATAATTTTAGGGCCAGTGCAATACAGGGGATAATGAAGCGGATTAAGGCTAAGGGAATCCCTTGTGTTGTTTACGAACCGACATTGAGAGAAGAGGAATTCTTTCACTCAAAAGTTATTCGTGACTTAAAGATGTTTAAGGCGCAAAGCAGTATTATTGTGGCAAATCGCTGGCATGATGATTTGGCTGATGTACGAGATAAAGTGTTTACCAGAGATATTTATAGCCGGGATTAATAGGGGATGAGTATTTTGGCAAGTTATAAATCGTTTGATGTGAAAAAGAAAGTTTTGATTACGGGGGCGGCAGGCTTTATAGGATTTCATTTGTCGCACCGCTTGCTTGAACTGGGAGCTGAGGTGTTTGGCTTTGATAATATCAATGATTACTACGATACAAGATTAAAGGAAACTCGTCTAGCTATATTAAAAAAATATCCATCGTTTTCATTCCTAAAAGGAGATTTAACAGATGACCAGGCTGTAGAACGGGTGTTTCGGGATTTTCACCCGGATATTGTCGTGAATTTGGCAGCTCAGGCTGGGGTTCGGTATAGTATTGAGCATCCGCGTGCATATATCGAATCAAATATTGTCGGTTTCTTTAACATTTTGGAAGCTTGCCGTAATTATCCAGTAGAACATCTGCTGTTTGCTTCAAGCTCATCTGTATATGGCAATCAGAAGAAAACTCCGTTTTCCACGACGGATAATGTAGATCATCCTATAAGTCTTTATGCGGCAACGAAGAAATCTAATGAACTTATGGCTTACACGTATAGTCATCTTTATGGGATTCCGGCAACGGGACTGCGTTTCTTTACGGTGTATGGCCCTTATGGACGTCCGGATATGGCTTATTTTAAGTTTGCAAATTTAATTCGAGAAGGAAAGCCTATCAAAATTTACAATAATGGGGATATGCTGCGAGATTTTACCTATGTAGATGACATTGTAACTGGGATTGAACATATGCTATGCAATCCTCCGCAAGAGAATGAGGCAGGTGTCCAATATAAAGTGTATAATATTGGCAACAATTCTCCTGTCCGATTAATGGACTTTATCACTGCCTTGGAAAAAGCTTTAGGAAAGACCGCAGAAAAAGAATATTTGCCAATGCAGCCGGGGGATGTATATCAAACGTATGCGGATATAAGTGATTTGGAAAGAGATTTTGATTTTAGACCCCGGATAAAAATAGATGAGGGACTTAAAAATTTTGCGCTATGGTACCGAACATATATAAAAGACTAATTTTGATGTAAAAAATATTTGTGTTGATATACATAGGAAGGATGTTCTATATGATAGAAGCCAATAATCTTCTGCGTCAATATTCGCTGCATGATAAGGAATATGAAGATAAAGCGTTATCTGTTTTGCGTTCTGGATGGTATGTTTTAGGAAATGAAGTTAAGGGATTTGAAGAAGAATGGGCAAAATATATTGGGGTAAAATTTTGCGTAGGCTTAGCTAGTGGCTTGGATGCGTTATGGATAAGTTTTAGAATTTTAGGAATTGGAGCAGGTGATGAGGTTATCGTAGCATCAAACGCATATATTGCCTGCGTAATGGGGATAACTATAAATGGGGCAACGCCGGTGTTTGTTGAGCCTGATGAATATGATAATATTGATGCAGATAAGATTGAAGCGGCCATAACCAATAAGACAAAAGCCATTTTGGCAGTACACCTTTATGGTCAGGCTTGCAATATGACGAAAATTATGGATATAGCCCATAAATATAATTTGCGTGTAGTCGAAGATTGTGCCCAAAGTCATGGTAATCATTGGAATGGACGGACTGTTGGTTCTTTCGGCGACATCGGTTGTTTTAGCTTCTATCCGACTAAGGGGTGTGGCGCATTTGGTGATGCTGGGTGTATCACTACTAATAATGAGGAGATAAATAAAAAAGTCAGGATTTTTCGGAACTACGGCAGTGAAAAACGTTATCATAATCAAATGGTAGGGAGTAATAGCCGTTTAGACGAATTGCAGGCTGGCCTGCTAAGGGTTAAGTTAAAGTATTTGCCGGAACTAAACAAGGAGAGAGAAAAAATTGCTGAACGCTACTTGTTGGAAATAAAAAATGAGCAAATCAAGCTACCGAGAATAAGACCAGGGGCAGATTCGACATGGCATCAATTTGTTATTCACACGAAGTATCGTAATGAATTGCAGGTCTATCTGCGTGAACATGGTATTGGTACGCTTATTCATTATCCAATTCCTCCACATCTATCGGAGGCGTATCAGTTCTTGGGAAAAAAGGAAGGAGATTATCCTATAGCTGAAGAATATGCCCAAGAAGTCTTAAGTCTGCCAATGTATAATGGTATGAGAAAAGATGAACAAAGTAAAATCATAGAGGCAATAAATAGTTTCAGAGGTGAGAAAAATTATGCATAATCTAAATTTAGTAAAAATGTTAGATTTTCCACAGCTCGGTGATGAACGAGGAGAGCTGATTGTCGTCGAGGGGGGGACAGGCATTCCCTTTGAAATTAAGAGAGTTTTTTACATTTGTGGAACCAAGAAAAATGTTATACGTGGGCAGCATGCAAACATGAAAACGGAATTTATACTGATAAATGTTGCAGGCTCAAGTAAAGTTCGGGTTCGTGATGGGAGTGGAAATGAGGCGCTTTTTGTATTAAATCAACCGAATACTGGTATCTATTTACCTCGCATGGTGTGGAAGGATATGTACGATTTCAGTGATGATTCGGTGCTTTTGTGTTTAGCTAGTACACATTATGATGCTAATGAATATATTCGTGATTATGATGAATTTATGCAAATAGTGCGTGATGGTAACAATATTTGATGGTGATTTATATTGTATAGGGAGAAGGTAAATTTGAGTCAACAGAATATTATTCATGTCTTGTATGTAGTGCATGATCATTTTGGTGGAACAGCCCAACATTTGGCCGCAGCTATGGCATCTGTTTTAGAAAATACTAAGAGTAAGGTGCATATACATTTATTTCATAATCCGACATTGCCTGCATCGGATATTGACAAGTTGTCTAAAATGATAAAGCGATACGAACAAGAGTTTGATTCATATGTAGTTCAAATAGATGATAGTATATTGAATAAAATACCGAGAATTGCTGAATATACACCGGGGGTTTTGTATCATTTAAAAGTTGCAGATTTATTAAAAGAAAATATCGAGCGGATTATTTATCTGGACTTTGATACAATTGTTCATGATGATATTCAGCGTTTGTTTGAAAAAGAATTAAACGGTAAATGTGTTGGCTTAGTGCCTTTATCAGAAAAAAGCTCAAAAAAAATGTTGGCAGAGGACTTCCCGGATGGAAACTCACCAATTTTGCCGAACGAGTATTATAATACTGGGGTTATGCTTATGGATTTACATTCTGTAAGAGAGAAGCATGACTTGTGGAAGGAATCTATTTCATTTTTGCTGAGATATCCTAAGTTACAATATCTAGACCAGACGGCTTTATGTTGTATTTTCAAGGGAGAAATATTGCCCTTGAGTGAAAGATATAATTGCGGCGCAACACGAAAACAGGGCGTACATACCCCAGGGATTTATCATTATAAGGGGCCATGGCGTACAAAACCGTGGAATTGTGTCGATAAGAAAGTTTCTGTACTATATTGGAAATATCTTATGAAATCACAATGGATTGATCCAGAGGAAGTTCTCTTGGATTTTGCAAGCAAAATATGTTTAGACGAAATGCTTGTTCAGAATCCTATGAAAAACAAAAAGAAAGTTATTCGTATGTTTTTGCTTCGCTGTGGTATAGATTTAAAAAAATATTTTTCATGAGTAAGTTTGAAATATGTTCAGAATAACGATGGGTTATTGAGTGTATGGGTAATAGCAAGGATGTACCGGTCAAGATGAATAAAGATATTAAATTTATAATAGGCATTTATGCTGCTGCCGTTATGACTACTTCATTGATAATGCATGATTTTAGTTTGTGATTTAGTAAAATGTCGATATAGGAATCTAAATCTTGTTTGTTAAAATTTATGTTTAAATCAGATGCAAAGAGATAAGCAATTTTTTTTATAGCTTCATCATTTAAAATGTTAGACAAACTTGTAATATCAATGGGCAAGTCGTCAACTAAACGGTTAATTATTGTTTGGTAGATATTTTTATTTATTTCATCACTAAAATCTTCTACTTTAAGGCGTGATGTTGCATGTTTATAAAAATCAGGGTTTTTTAATAATATTGTTATTATTTTATTTTCTGCAACAATTAGTTTAATATTATCATTATGAGATTGTTTGTTGTTATAATTTATATTATTAATCTCTTTAATGTGTTTTTGTTTTTTTTGGATGATTTGCTTTTTTATGTTTTTGTTGATTTGTAAAGTTATTACGTTTTTGTCAACAGAAAGGTCTTGGGCGATTTTAGATGTGTAAACTTCACGTTCTAGCGGGTTAGAGATTTCGGCTAAAATTAAAATAACTTCTTTTAAAAAGTCAACCTGGTCTTGTGAATCAGATAAATTATATTTGGCTTTGAGTTTATTAATTTTAAAATCAAAAACATTTTTGCTGTCTTTGATTAATAAAGAAAATTTATTTTTACCAAAGCTTTTAATAAATTCGTCGGGGTCTTTTGCATTTTTTATGTCTAAGACCTTAACGCTAACACCTTCATTGCCTAATATGTTTATAGCTCTTGATGTTGCTTTTTGCCCAGCAGAATCAGAATCATATGAAATTATAACTTCTTTAGCATATGAAGATATTAATCTGGCTTGCTGAGAAGTAAGAGCAGTACCTAAAGTGGCTATAGCATTATCAAACCCTGCTTGGTGCAAGGCAATAACGTCCATATAACCTTCTGTTAATATTATGTATTTTTCTTTTGTGTTTTTGCAAATGTTTAACCCGAATAAGTTATTACTTTTTTTGAAAATTGGTGTATCAGAAGAGTTAAGGTATTTTGGACCACGTTCATTAATATTTAAAATACGACCTCCAAAAGCTACTACATTGCCGTTTAAATTTATTATGGGGAATATTAGGCGATTCCGGAATGTGTCATAAATTTTACCGCTTTGGTTTTTGGAAACCAAATTAGATTTTAATATTGCTTCATCAGTAAAGCCATTAGATTTTAGTAAATTATAAATATCATTCCAAGAATCTTTTGAATAGCCTAGTCCAAATTTTTGAACACATTGTGGAGAAAGTCTTCGAGAAATTAAATATTCTTTAACTAATTTTGAAGATGGGTCTGTTAAATTTTTAAAAAAATGTTTAGCAGCAATTTTATTTATTTTAATTATTT
>CADAAS010000005.1 GCA_902785885.1 Pseudoselenomonas ruminantium | reverse complement strand
TGGCGGCGGCATCAAGGGAACGACCTTTTTCGTCATCATGCGGTCGGTATGGGCGGTCTTCCGTGGAGAGAGTGAACTTACGGTCTTTGGCCGGGCCATCAGCAAGGAGTTGCGGGACCAGGCCTTTGCCATCTTTACCATTGGCACCATTTGGGTGGTGGCCATGGGAATACTGCTTTCTGTGATTGATGGCGAGGTGCATGACCTTGAAGAAGTGATTTTTGAAACGGTGTCGGCTTTTGGCACAGTCGGTATGGGAATTGGCATAACCCTTAGCTGGAATGACTGGGGCAAGGGGCTTTTGGCGCTGACTATGCTGCTGGGCAGGGTGGGGATTATGACCTTCCTGCTGTCCTTTATCCGGCAGAAGCAATCCACCATCAAGCACCCGGAAGAAGATATTATGATTGGATAAGGAAGGGATAGATATGGCAAGCAAACGGCAATTTGCGGTTTTGGGACTGGGGCGTTTTGGCATTAGCGCAGCCCAAACGCTGGAAGAAATGGGCTATGAAGTGCTGGGCGTGGATATGGACACGAGTGTTGTCGCCGCTTTGGCGGAATCCTTATCGCAGGTGGTAAGCTTTGATATGCGCGATGCCCGGGCGTTGGACCAGGTGGGCATTGGCAGTTTTGATGCAGTAATCATTTCCTCCAAAAATCTCGAAGCCAGCCTGATGGCGACAATGCTCTGCAAGGAACGGAATGTTCCCGAAATCCTCGTTAAGGCGATTGATGAACGTCATGCGGAAATGGCGCGCAGGCTCGGAGCCACGAAGATTATCTTTTCTGAGCGGGACATGGCGCGGCGGACGATTATGCATCTGGTTTCACCCAATGCTGTGGATTATATCGATTTGGCGGGGAGCATTAAGATTATCAATACAGCTCCGCCGAAATGGCTGGTGGGCAAGAGCATTATTGAAGCGAATTTACGCGGAAAGTACAATGTGACCATAATCGCCATTCGTCATGGCAGTGAGTTCATGGTTACGCCTTCGCCGGATTATCGCTTTACTGCAGAAGATGATATCTTCATTATCGGCAAGGATTCTTCCTTGGTGAAGTTCGAACAGGATTTTTGACTTTTTGATTTATTATCTCTTGACTTTTTGTTTTATTCGCGGTATCATTCTTATAGACTTAAATTTAGCACTCATCTTTTAAGAGTGCTAACAGAGTCGAAAGGAGGGAGCAAATGCCGGAAAAGCTGTATGAGCTGGACGAGCGCAAACAGCGGGTGCTGAAGGCCGTTATCGACGATTATATCGAGTCGGCAGAACCGGTCGGTTCACGGGCGCTGGCCCGCAAGCACGATTTGGGCGTCAGTCCGGCCACCATTCGCAATGAGATGGCGGATTTGGAAATGCTTGGGTATTTGCAGCATTTGCACACTTCCTCCGGGCGGGTGCCATCTTCCAAGGGCTATCGGTTCTATGTGGACGGCCTTATCCCGCCCAAGCCCGTCAGTGATGAAGAAAAGGCGCTGATTGACCGCTGGTATAAATCCAGGGTGCAGCGCATTGACCAGGTTTTCGAGGAAACGGCGCGCCTTATCTCAGCGATAACGAAGAATGTTTCGCTGGTGCTGGCGCCGCAGATGACGCAGGCACAGTTCCGCTGCCTGCAGTTCCTGCCATTGGATGCTCGCCGCGTGATTACGGTGCTGATGACCGATGCGGGCTTTATCGAAAATAAGATTCTGGAAATGCCTGACGGTGCGGAATTTGAGGATTTTCAGCGCATGGCGGCGGTGATTAATGAAAACTTAGCCGGACATACCTTAAAATCCATCGAGCATCATGCCTTGGCGCAAATCCGTGATGAAATCCGCGATGAAGGGCTCTATGATTCAGCGCTCTCCATCATTCAGCGGGCACTGGACAGCGGCAAGCAGGAACGCCTGTACTTGGGCGGTACGACCAAGATGCTCGAACAGCCCGAATACCACGATGTGGAAAAGGTCAAGCACATGCTCATGACCCTTGAAGAAGAGGAACTCATGAAGGATATCCTCCGAGCCCATATCGGTGATGGCCTGGAAGTCACCATCGGTCAGGAGAACGAGGACAGCCACTTCAAGGACAGCAGCATCATTACAGCGACCTATCATTTGGATGGTGAGCTGTTAGGCACCATTGCGGTGCTCGGACCGACCCGCATGGAGTACGCCAAGGCCATGAGCCTCCTGGAGTACATGAACAACAATTTAACCAACGTTATCAAACGCTTTCACTGGTAGTTGCTGGTAATAAAGCGAAATTAATTACCTTGGAAAGAGGTGAATGAATTGCCATCATTCATGAAAGATGAATTAAAAAAGAAGGATGAGCAAAAGCTGGAGGAAATGCAGCAGGAAATCAACGCTGCTGATTCTGATGAAGCCGATGAGGCCGAAGCCGCCAGCGAAAGCGCAGAAACTGAAGCAGAAAACAAGGATTCTCAGGACGAAGCTGCTGCCCAGATCGAAAAATTGACGGCAGAGCTCAAGGAGAAGGAAGATCGTGTCCTGCGCCTGCAGGCGGATTTTGAAAACTTCCGCCGCCGCACGAGCAAGGAAAAGGAAGAACTCTCCGCAGTGGTTACCCAGGGAATGCTCAAAGATATGCTGCCACTTTTGGACAACTTCGAGCGCGCCATGGCTGCTGAAGCAAAAGACGGCGAGGCTTTCCAGAAGGGCGTGGAAATGATTTTCACGCAGTTCACGGAAATCCTCAAGAAAAATGGCTTGGAGCATATCGAAGTGGAAGGCCAGAAATTTGACCCGAACTTCCATCAGGCCGTGATGCGCGTGCAGAATGCAGATATGGAAGATGATGACATCGCCCAGGAACTGCAGAAGGGCTACATGGTCAAAGGCCGTGTAATCCGTCCGAGCATGGTGCAGGTAGTTGCTAATTAATTCGTTAATAAAGTTTTTTTAGGAGGATATATCATGTCAAAAGTTATTGGTATTGACTTAGGTACGACGAACTCCGTTGTATCCGTTATGGAAGGCGGCGAACCGACCGTTATCACGAACCCGGAAGGCAGCCGTATTACCCCGTCTGTTGTTGGTTTCACGAAGGACGGCCAGCGCCTCGTTGGTCAGCTCGCTAAGCGTCAGGCTGTGTCCAACCCGGACCGCACGATTGCTTCCATCAAACGCCACATGGGCGAAAATGACTACAAGGTCAGCATTGATGGCAAGGATTACACCCCGCAGGAAATCTCCGCTATGGTTCTGCAGAAGCTCAAAGCTGATGCAGAGGCATATCTCGGCGAAACGGTAAGCCAGGCTGTAATCACGGTTCCGGCTTACTTCAACGACAGCCAGCGTCAGGCTACCAAAGATGCTGGTAAGATTGCCGGCCTCGAAGTTCTGCGTATCATCAACGAACCGACGGCAGCTGCCCTGGCTTATGGCCTTGACAAGGACGAAGACGAAACGGTTCTCGTATTCGACCTCGGCGGTGGTACGTTCGATGTATCCATCCTTGAACTCTCCAGCGGTACGTTTGAAGTTCTCGCAACCAACGGCGATACTTACCTCGGCGGTGATGACTTCGACCAGAAGGTTATGGACTGGATGGTAGAAGAATTCAAGAAGGAAAACAGCATCGACCTGTCCCAGGACAAGATGGCTGCTCAGCGCCTCAAGGAAGCTGCTGAAAAAGCTAAGATTGAGCTTTCCAGCATGACCCAGACGAACATCAACCTGCCGTTCATTACGGCTGATGCTACGGGCCCGAAACACCTCGACCTCACGCTGTCCCGCGCGAAGTTCGATGAACTGACCCGTGACCTCGTAGAACGCACGATGGAACCGACCCGCAAGGCTATGGCTGACGCTGACCTCTCCGGCAGCGACATCAGCAAGGTTATCCTCGTCGGTGGTTCTTCCCGTATCCCGGCTGTTCAGGAAGCTATCCGTCAGTTCCTCGCTAAAGAACCGTCCAAGGGCGTAAACCCGGATGAATGCGTATCCGTTGGTGCGGCTATTCAGGGCGGTGTACTGGTCGGCGAAGTTAAGGACGTACTGCTCCTCGACGTTACGCCGCTGTCCCTCGGTATCGAAACCCTCGGCGGTGTCTGCACGAAGATTATCGAGCGCAATACGACGATTCCGACGCACAAGAGCCAGGTATTCTCCACGGCTGCGGATAACCAGCCGTCCGTTGATATCCATGTCCTGCAGGGCGAACGCGAAATGGCTGCCGGCAACAAGACGCTCGGCCGTTTCGAACTCTCCGATATTCCTCCTGCACCGCGTGGTGTTCCTAAGATTGAAGTTTCCTTCGATATCGATGCCAACGGTATTGTGCATGTATCCGCAAAAGACCTCGGCACGGGCAAGGAACAGAAGATTACGATTCAGTCCGATGGCGGCATGACGAAGGAAGATATTGACCGTATGGTTAAGGAAGCCGAAGCTCATGCAGCTGAAGATAAGAAGCAGAAAGAAGCCGTTGAGGTTAAGAACCAGGGCGAAAGCCTTGCATATCAGGCCGAAAAGACCCTGAAAGACCTCGGCGACAAAGCGGACAAGACGCAGGCTGCTAATGTTCAGGCTGGCATTGACAAGCTCAAAGAAGCCCTCAAGGGTGGCGACACGGATGCCATCAAGAAGGCTACGGAAGAACTGCAGAAGCCGCTCTACGAAATGAGCGCCGCTGCTTATCAGCAGGCCCAGGCCGCTGGCGCACAGGGTGCACCGGGTGCAGATGCTAATGCCGGTGCTCAGCAGCAGGCTAAGGCTGATGATGATGTAGTTGATGCCGAATATACGGAAGTCAAAGACGACAAGAAATAATTAGAGGTTTTTGATGGATTATTGGGAGCCGCAGGGCTCCCAATAGTTTTTAAGGATGGTGCAACGTGAGCGAAAAACGCGATTATTATGAGGTGCTGGGCGTTAGTAAAGGTGCCTCGGAAGCCGAAATCAAAAAGGCTTATAAGAAAATGGCCCGCAAATATCATCCCGACCTGAACCGTGACGACCCGAAAACTGCTGAAGAAAAGTTCAAAGAGGTCAACGAGGCTTATGATGTCTTGAAGGACCCGCAGAAAAAAGCAGCCTATGACCAGTTCGGCCATGATGCCTTCCAAAATGGCATGGGCGGTGGCGGAGCCGGTGGTTTTGGCGGCTTCGGCGGTGGCTTTGGTGGTTTTGGCGGCGGTGCTGAAGGCTTCGGGGATATCTTCGATATGTTCTTCGGCGGCGGTGGCCGCCGTTCCAGTGGCCGTCCCGGTCCGGAACGCGGCAGCGACCTGCGTTATGATTTGGAAATCACCTTTGAAGAAGCGGCCTTTGGCAAAGAAGCTGAGCTGAATGTTCCCCGCACGGAACAGTGTGACCACTGCCATGGCACGGGCGCAGCTCCGGGCACCAGCCCGGAAACCTGCCCTGACTGTAATGGTACGGGCACTCGCCAGACCGTGGCCAATACGCCGTTTGGCCGCATGGTCAATCAGACGACTTGCGGACGCTGTCATGGTACAGGCAAGATTGTCAAGAATCCTTGCTCGAACTGTAATGGCACAGGCCGCAAAAAGGTTACGCGGAAAATCAAGGTCAATATCCCGAAAGGCGTGGACAATGGTTCCCGCGTGCGCGTAAGCGGCGGCGGTGAAGCCGGCGTTCGTGGCGGTGGCAATGGTGACCTCTACGTTTACATTTTCATCAAGCCGCATAAGATTTTCCGTCGTGAAGGCTATGATGTGATTGTAGAAGTGCCGGTTTCCTTCGTGCAGGCGGCACTGGGCGACAAGGTTCAGGTGCCGACCATTGACGGCCCTGTGGAAATCAAGATTCCGGCCGGCACGCAGTCAGGCAAAATCCTGCGCCTACGCGAGCGCGGCATTCCGCACCTGCGCGGCAATGGGCGCGGTGATGAGCATGTGGTCATCAAGGTGCTCACGCCGCAGAACCTCAACCAGCGACAGAAAGAGCTGCTTAAGGAGTTCGGCGAAATCAGCGGGGATAAGGTGAATCCGGAGCAGAAGAGCTTCCTGGATAATATCAAGAATCTTTTCAAAAAGTAAGACTAGATAGGTCGATGCGTGGCGGCAGGGCTGGTGACTACTGACGCTGCGCTATGGCACTTGGCTAAAAATAATTTTTGTCTTTTATAAAACGCAAAGCACTTAAACTCACTACGTTCAAACAAAAGTGCTTTGCGTTTTTTTGTATGTGGACAAAAATTATTTTCTTCACGCCAAGTGTCATACGCTCCACTGTCAGCAGTCACCAGCCCTGTCGCCACGAAGTTACAAATTTATTCTTCAAGCGTAATTTTATGCTATACTAGACGAATAGTGAATGAAGACAGCAAGGAGATTTTATGCAGATTCAGGTAGTGGGCAAAGTTTATGCCCAATTGGCAGGAAATTTGGGCACAGATGAATAACATAAAAATAGAACTTAGTATAATTGGGTGATAAATCATGAAAAGATATCAGCTTGATAATAGTGTGCTGACAGAGATTGTCAACCTGGCTAAAGAGCATAAACTCGAAAGGCTTGTGCTCTTTGGTTCACGGGCACGAGGCGATAATCATGAGCATAGTGATATCGATTTGGCTGTGTCCGGGGGAGATGTGCTGGGATTTTCTTTGGATGTAGATGAAAAGACCAACACCTTGCTTTCGTTTGATGTAGTAAATATGGACGAACAGATATCCGACATTCTTCGCCAGGAGATTGAACGGGATGGTGTGGATTTATTCAAAACAGGGTGTGTGGAAATGAAAAAGTATGAATCATTTGCCAGTTGTTTATCCGTATTGGAACAGGCAGATAAGAAGCTGGCGGCAAGCAATGAAATTTATCGCATGGGGATTATCGGTCAGTTTAATCTGACTTTTGAACTGGCTTGGAAGGCGTTAAAAGACGTTCTGGAACTATATGGTGTAGCGGAAGCGGCTACCGGTTCGCCACGTGAAATTTTCAAGGCGGCGTATAAACTGGGGTGGCTTGAAGAGGATAAGATTTGGCTCGACATGCTAAAAAAACGCAATATTGCCATTCATGTTTACGATGAGGAGCGCGCTGCGACGGTGATGGGCATGATTTTTACCGGGTACATATCGGCATTGCAAACTTTGCGGGATGAATTGCAGAGAAGACTGGCAGCTGTGGATTAAGGTACAACGAGGTGCTAAGTCGCCCGTGGAACTGGTAGTGAGGAGAGGAGGGGCGGGGATGACTTTCGGGAACGTTTGACAAGCCTGTCTAAGTGGAAGAAAGTTATCCCCGCCCCTCCCCTCCGTCTTTACAGAAGAAGAAAAAAAATCTCTTGCAAACACCACCGGGAAATGGTATAATCTTCTAGTCGTGAGACAAATAAGTTTTGAGTTGAAATAACATTTCAACCTCTGCTCCTGTGCGAGCAGGAGCCAAAGACCAGAGAGGGAGGTGATTTCGTGAGAAAGTACGAAGTCATTTTTATCGTGAAACCGATGGAAGAAGAAGCTACGAACGCTGTTATCAGCAAGTTCACTAAGCTCATCACCGAAAACGGCGGTACTATCGATAAAGAAGATCGTTGGGGCAAGAAGCGTCTTGCTTATGAGATCAAAGACTGCACTGAGGGTTTCTATGAACTGCTCTACGTTACCTGCGAACCCGCATGCGTAGCTGAGTGCGACCGTGTAATGAAGATTACGGACGGTATCCTCAAGCACATGATCGTGAAAAACGACGAAGAGTAATTAGAAGTACGCCAATTTTTGGCGTCAGGGAGGATGTATCATGAATAAGGCAATACTGATAGGCCGTCTGACCCGTGACCCGGAAGTGCGTTATACGCAGTCCGGCACTGCAGTATGTACCTTTACGTTGGCTGTCGATAGACGCTTTGCCCGTAAGGATGCTAACGATGGTCAGCCCACGGCGGATTTTATTCCCATTGTTGTATGGAGCAAGCTGGCTGAAGTTTGCGGCAACAACTTGGTGAAAGGCCGCCGGATTTCTGTGGAAGGCCGTATTCAGGTAAGAAGCTACGATGCACAAGATGGCACGAAGCGCTATGTGACGGAAATCGTAGCAAATGAAGTAGAGTTCCTGGATTCCAAGGGTTCTGCTCCTCAGGCTGGTGGTTTTGGTGCTCCGGCACCGGCAGCACCGCAGCCTGCGCCTGTTGATGGTTTCGGCCCGTCCATCCCTGACGAAGAAATCCCGTTTTAAGTTAGGAGGGAATTACTTTGATGAGACGTGACAGAAGCAGAAGACCTCGTAGAAAGGTCTGCTCGTTCTGCGTAGACAAGGTCGAACATATCGACTATAAAGACGTGGCAAAACTCCGTCGCTTCATTACGGAGCGCGGCAAGATCCTGCCCCGTCGTATCTCCGGCAACTGCGCTAAGCATCAGCGCCAGGTGACTGTTGCCATCAAACGTGCTCGCAATATCGCATTGCTGCCGTTCACTGCTGAATAAGCAAATTTGCAAGCCTTCCCTTCGGGGAGGGCTTGTTTTCATTTTAGAGGAGAAGATGGATGCAGCAACGATTGGAACTTTTTTTGCAAATGCTCACCGACCCTAAACGGCTGAAACTGCGGCTGTTTATAGAAGGCAATATTATCGGTATCTTTACGGGGCTCACCATTGCCCTGTTTCGTTATCTGCTCGAACTATCCGAGGAAAATCTTCCACGCCTGTATCAATACTTGCAGGCACATCCGGTCTATATTCCCGGCTGGTTTGCGGTGCTGGTGGTGATTGGTTTTATCCTGCACCGTATGCTCAAGGCCGACGGGATGATTTCCGGTTCGGGCATCCCGCAAATCAAGGGGATTTTGCTGGGCAGGATGGATATGCAATGGGCGCGCGTGCTGCTGCTGAAATTTACCGGCGCGGTAATGGGCATTGGTGCAGGGCTTTCCCTAGGCCGTGAAGGTCCCAGCGTGCAGCTCGGCGCTTGCCTGGGGCAGGGCGTAGGTCGTCTGACCCATAGGAGCTACGAGGAAAATCATTATCTGCTTACGGCTGGCGCAGGAGCAGGCTTGGCTGCCGCCTTTAATGCGCCGTTGGCGGGTGCGATTTTTTGTCTGGAGGAACTGACCAAGAATTTTTCGCCCTATGTGTTGATGGGCTCTATCGCAGCCACGGTTACGGCAACAACGGTGACCCAGTTTTTCTTTGGGATGGAGCCGGTGTTTCATATGGGCGAGATTCCCGTGGTGATGGCGGGCAATGTCTATATTGTACTGATTCTCCTGGGGGCTTTTGTGGGGGCTTTGGGCCTGGGCTTTAACAAAATGCTCGTGATTTCGTTGGATACCTATGCAAAATCGCCCTTAAAACCATGGCAAAAGCCTTTAGTGCCGCTTTTTGCCGCAGGCGTTATCGGTTTTTTCCTGCCGGAAATCTTGGGCGGTGGCAGTCCGCTGGTGGATGCCTTGGTGGAACACCAATACGCGATTGGTTTTTTAATGCTGCTCCTGGCAGGAAAATTTTTCTTTACCATGCTCTGCTTCGGTTCCGGTGTGCCCGGCGGCATATTTTTGCCCATGCTGGTATTGGGCGCTGTGGGCGGGGCGCTGTTTGCCCAGCTGGCTGTAGCAGCGAACCTCTTGGCGCCGCAATGGACGGTGAACTGCATTGTCTTTGGGATGGCGGCTTATTTCTCGGCGGTGGTGAAATCACCGGTCACGGGCGCAATCCTTATCATGGAGATGACCGGTTCCTTTCATCATCTGCTATCGCTGATGCTGGTTTCCATGACGGCTTTTCTCGTGGCCGAATACATGGGGAGTGAACCGGTGTATGATATGCTTTTGAACCGCAGCCTGGACTTGATGGACAGGGCACGGAAACATATTCAGGGCAGCCGGTAGAATTTATCGGAAAAATAGCTTGATAATTTATCGCAAATCTAGTAAACTAATTGTACAACAATAATAACAAACAATACCTTACGGCTTCCCCGAGTTTATTGTAAGGAAAAAATTAATGGGAGTGAATTGCAGATGTTTTTGGAAGAACGTCAGGAGATTATTCTGAGCATGCTTGCTCGCGATGGCAAGGTGCGTGTCCGTGACCTAAGCGAAAAGTTCAAGGTGACCGAGGATTGTATCCGCAAGGACTTAGGTGCGCTGGAGAAAAAGGGAAAACTCAAACGCACCTACGGTGGCGCTGTCCGCATCCGTGAAAACAGCCATATGCTCGAAGTCAGCAAGCACCGTAATACCGATGTGGAAGCGAAACAGCGCATTGCCCAGGCCGCTGTAAAGCTCATCCATGAGCGCGATATGGTGTTCCTCGATATCTCCACGAGCAACTTGGCTATTGCGGAACTCTTGGTCAAGATGGACCAGGATATCACGGTTGTGACCAACATGATTGACATTCTCGTGGTACTGGCCCGCAATCCGAAAATCCGCGTGGTCTTTGCCGGCGGTAAAATCAACAAGAGCCGTGATGGTTTCTGGGGTGGCATGACGCTGGACTTCATCTCCCGGCTGAAACCGGATATCGCTTTTGTCGGTGCCGTAGGCGTTGATGTTAAGGAAAACAGCGTTTCCACCTACGATATTGATGACGGCATCAATAAGGCCGCCATTATCCGCCACAGCAAGAAGGCCTATGTAGTAGCCGAAGCCCGCAAGCTCAGCACGGACGGCAACTACAACTATACGACCCTCGATACGCTCTCTGGGCTCATTACCGATACCCTGCCGGCACAGGATATTCAGGAGGCCGCTGATTCTTACGGGGTGGAAATCATTCTGCCATGAGTATAAATTTCCCATCAAGACTTAGCTGGGAAAATTTTCATAGGGTTATTGTAGAAGGACTGAAGGTATATGCTTTTTACCTGGCAGTCCTTTCCCTTTTCCGGCTCTTTTTTATTTTGTGGCTTAATGACTATTGGGGATCCAATACTACAGGCTCCGATATCTTGTTGGCAATTTGGCGGGGCAGTCGCCTGAGCATGCAGACGGCAGGGGCGCTGACGCTCATTAGCTTTGTGCCCGCCTTTACGGCACATTATCTCCTGCCCAAACTCGAAAACTATCTATGGCTGGGGATAAACGGCCTCTTGCTTATGGTGTTATCCATCCTCTATATGGCCAGCTTTCCCTATTACCGCATCTACCGCATGAATTTCAATCAGATGATTTTTACGGGGATGAATGAGGACTGGGGCGCCCTGTTCTGGACCATGGTTGACCAATATTCCCTGCCGGCCCGCTTTGCGGGGGCAATGCTCTTGACCTTTGTACTTTGGCAGATTCTGCGCAGGTTGTTGGCTTGGCAAATGCCCTTATTGCCCATTGCCCATTGGCCCCTGTGGGGGAAGATGGTTGTGCGTGCCGCGTTCCTCTATCTCGTGTATATTGCGGTGCTGTTGGGCATCTTCGGCGGCAGTTTGGGCTGGCAGACGGCGGTGGATTGGGAAAATGCCGGTGTGACCAGGGATGAGTTCTTAAATGAAGCAATCCTCGACAATCCGCAGGCCATCTACCGAGCCTATAACCTCAATAGCCGCATGCTGGCCTGCAATGGGCTGGATTTCACCATGGAGGATATTCAGCAGCTGGCCGCCAATTTAAGCGGCAAGCCGGCGAATACGAATAATCTCGATGTTTACCTGCAAAGAACTGTGGTGCAGGGAACAGAAGTGTCCACCCGCCATGTCTTTGTGATTCTCTCCGAAAGCCTGGCCAACTGGCCGCTCCTGGATAAGTACAAGGATATTCCCATTGCTGAAGATTTGCGCGGGCTGGTGGCGGCCGAGGATACGGATTACTGTCCGACCTTCCTGCCCAATGGTGCCAGCACTGTATCAGCAGTGACCGGTTCGGTGGCAGGTGTTGCTGATGCCAACCTCTATCTGACCACCATGCCGGAGTCCTTTGCCGCACCATACCCCACAGCCAGCGCGCCGCAGATGGCCAAACTGGGCTATGAAACCAACTTTTTCTATGCCGGGCCGGCTACCTGGGAGCGCATCGGTGCCTTTACGCAGGCACAGGGCTTTCAGCATTTCTACAGCCGCGGCGATTTCGGTGATGTGCCGGGCAGTGTCTGGGGCTGTGAGGATGAATGCCTTTATGCCAATATCATGGAACGGCTGACGGATGTGCCGAGCTTTAATATTATCCTCAATGCGTCGAATCATTCACCCTATGATGTGGATGTGGAGGCCAAGGGCTATGACAAGGAAAAAGTGCGGGCGGCACTGCCTGCGGCCTGCCAGCAGGATGAAGAACTCCTGCTGGAGCTTGGGCATTACTGGTATGCCCAGCGGGAATTGGTCAAATTCGTGCAGGAGGTCAAGGCAAAATATCCCGACAGCCTGTTTGTCATTGTCGGTGACCATGGCGACCGCTACAATATCGAAAAACAGCCGGATATGTATGCTCGCTATGGCATTCCCTTTATCTTGACGGGGCAAAATATCCATAAAGGCACGCTGCTGGCCGACAGCGCGGGCAGCCAGATTGATATATTCCCCACGCTGATGGAACTTATAGCGCCCAAAGGCACAAGCTATATGGCATTGGGGCAGAGCCTTGCCACCACCAGCACGAAAGGTGTCAACTACGGCTTTTGGATTACGCGGACAGCCATCGGCAAGGCCGATACTGTGCCATTGGTGCCGGAAGCGATAGACGGCGGCGAGCCGCCTGTAGTTGATGACCAGGCCATGCAGGCCTATATCAATGCCATCAGGGCCATTTCGTGGTGGCGCCCCAAATATGGGCCGATACTTGACCAGAAGATTTTGGATGAAAAGGGCAGATAGTTGTACAGCTGGAATAACTGGTAAAACTATCTGTTGAGAGAGGTATTATTGATGCAAATGCAGGTGGCAGAGATTGCCATTGAAGTACAGAAGAAGAAAATCAAGAATATGCACCTCTATGTCAAACCACCCTGTGGCAGGGTGGTTATTTCTGCGCCCTTGCGTGTGCCAAATAAAGCCATTGAACTCTTTGCCCGTACCAATCTTCCGTGGGTTCGGCGGCAGATAAAGAAGTTTCAGGAGCAGCCCCGTGCAGCCAAGCGGCAGTATGTGTCAGGCGAAACGCTTTATCTATGGGGGAAGCCTTACCGCCTGGTGGTTATCGAGTCGCAAAAACCTGCTTATCAAATCATGGGCGATAAAATCCTGCTGTACCTGCCGAAAAAGTCCAGCGTGGACTGGCGGGAGAAGTTTATGCGGGAAGTTTATCGGGCGGAGCTGATTAAGAAAGTCGAAGTGCTGCTGCCCAAATGGGAGGCAATTACGGGGCTGAAGTCCAACGAGTGGCGTACCAAGTATATGAAGACCCGTTGGGGCACCTGCAATATCACAGCCAAAAGAATCTGGCTTAATGTCCAATTGGCGCAGAAACCGCCTGTGTGTTTGGAATATGTAATACTCCATGAGCTGACCCATCTGATAGAGAAATACCATAATGCCAGATTTTATGGCTATGTGGCAAAGTATATGCCGGATTGGCAGGAAATCCGGGCACGGCTGAATAATTTGCGGCTGGATGCGGAAGGATAACAATTGCCCGCGCCGTTGTGTAGTAAGGACAATTGGTGCGGGCAGTTGTTATTGATAAAATTATCTAAAAATTGACTATAATCATGCAATATTATATAATGGACTTGTAAAATAGGGGTTGTATATAATTTTGCGATTAGATAGCTCATGAAACGTGTTAAGGATAACGTTTTTGCGAACAGAACAGGAAGGAAAGGGATTATCATGAGTATGTACAGGAAATGGGCGAAACGCCGCAACGCCATAATGTCAGTGGCGCTTTTCAGTATGCTGGCATTTCCAAATGTGGCGGCAGCGGATGCCGGGATTGCAAAGGCAGATTCCGCTAAAAGCGGTACAATAACGACATCAGGAAATGTTCACAATGTATTGGCAGACAGCGTGAAAGGCGATACTGCGATTAATCATTTTTCCAAATTCGACCTTCATCAGGGCAATATTGCCAATTTGTTCTTCGGCACGAGCAAAGACAGTGCAACGGCTGCCCGGCTGCTTAACTTTGTCGATAGCGGAGTGAATATTGAAGGTATTGTCAATGCCATACAGAACAACAAAATCGGTGGCGACCTGCGCTTTATCAGCCCCAAAGGGATTGTTGTGTCTGAAACAGGTGTTATCAATGCCGGACAGGTGGGCATGGTGGTGCCAACCCAAAAGTATTACAAGCAGCTATTAAAGACTGAAAATTTGTTAAAGTCGGAGGACTTCCTCAGCGCGAAAAGCATTCAAAATGGTGAAGTGCCGCTCAATCTGGATGGTTCGATTTCGGTGGCAGGCAAGATCAACACCATAGACGGCATAACGCTGGCAGCAGCTAAAATCGAACTTGAAGATGGTGCGCTGCTCAGCACCAAAAACAGCATAAATTATGCAGATTTGGTCAATGTAAAGGACGCCAATGGCAAGGTTACGGTGCAGGCTGGCCTGACTGGTGACTTGCAGCTTACGAAAGATGAAGCCGGGGATATTGTGCTGGCGGCTGTGGCAGACAGCAAGAATACCGCTGAATCCTCCGGCATAAAGAACAAACTGAGTAATTGGCTGGACAAAACAGGTGCCAATGTTTTCCGGGGGGCCAATTGGGATATCAGTGAGCCGATTGGTGCCTCGATAAGCATGGAAAAAGATGCCAAAATAGATACGACTGGCAATGTTATCATTGCGGCCAAGGCCATTTCCAATAACGTCAAGCCTGAAGATGCGGATGAAGCGGCGGTAAAAGATGCCGTCAAGAATACCAAGGCACTTTTGGGCCTGCAGGCAAGCGTGGATTTGTCGGGTACCATTAATGGCCAAACGATAAACGTTGCCGCAACGACCAAGGATGATTATCAGTTTGATAAAGATATGGCCAAAGAGATTAAGTCAACGAGTTTGTTGAGCAAGCTTAAATTCTCCGGCTCGTATATGATTCATAAGGACACGGCTGATGTGAAAATCGGCAAGGATGCCAAGCTGACGGCTGCAGGCGAAGATGTAGCTGCAGAAGTCAATGAAGATAATGAAACCGGTGAGAAACCGGAAGCGACCCCGGCATTGTCGATTTTGTCATCCAGCGAGATTAAGGCGCAATTGTCTTCTGAAGGGCAAGTCGAAGGTGAAAAGAATCAGTTGGCAGCAGCAACTTTTTCGTATTACAAAAATAATGCCAATCTTATCGTTGATGGCAAGTTGAAAGCGGACGCCGGTTCGGTATCTGCTGTTTCGGATGCCAAGACAAGCATTACGGCAACCAGCTCCAATCTGGCAGGTGAAAAAGACACCAGTCATATGAACTTTGCCGGCAATGTCGCAATTGGTTCTACCGAGAGCCGGAATACGCTGAATGCAGGGGCGGAGCTCAATGCGAAGAAGAATATCTCCGTGGCGGCAACGCTGGATAATTCGCTGACGGTCAAGGCCGAAAATAGCATCAAGGAAACGGGCTTGGGCGGTTCGGCATTGAACTTCGTCAACACCTCGGAAAAGGCACAGGTAACGGATAGTGCAAAAATCACGGCGACGGATGGCAATGTTGAAGTAAATGCTGCAGAAACGAACACGCTGCGGCAGGTGGTGGCCAATAACGGTACGGAGAAAGCAGATCCGGAAAAAGAGGACAAAGATAAGGATAAAGACAAAGATCAGACTAAAGCCAAGGATGCAGAAGATGACCTCGGTTTGTCTGACCTGTTTGGTGATGCAACCAATGCGGCTAAGGACGCAGACAAGGAAAAAGAGGACAAGGACAGCGAAGAAGGCAAGACCAAGACTTCGGCACTGGAAAGTGCTGCCAAATACGTTACGGTGGGTTCCAGTGTGAATATCGTCCTGGGAGACAGCAAGGCTGGAGTGGGGATTACCAAGAATGCCAGTATAAGTGCCGGCAAGGAAGGGGCATTATCCGTAACCGCTGTACAATCCAATCCGGATATACAGATAGGTTCCATTGCGACTTCTGCTGCCGGCAGCGATGGCAAGGCAAAATCGGCGCTGATTAATGCTGCGGTATCGGTAACGAATCTCAAGAATGATGCCAGCGTGGCTATTGCCGGCAGCGATGGCAAAGAGGCTGTTTCGTTAGAAGGAGGCAGCATCACGCTCAAAGCGGAGGCAAATAGTGGACATGGCCGTCTGGACAAGCTGGTCGAAGATATAAAGAATATACAAAATGTTAAAGATAAGCTGCTGAGTTACTTTACCGCCGCTAAGTGGAAGGAACCCAGACAGCATGTGACGGATTTCTTTACGGCCGTGGGAAATCTGAAAAATATTGCCGAAGACCCAACGGCTCTGCAGACTTTGGTCAGCAGAGGCAAGGCGCTTTATGAGGATTTGGAAAAGAATGCTACGGAATTGGAAAAAGCTGGCATTGATATTTCCAAGGCTTTGGAGGCCATTGCCAACCTGACCAATCCGGAAAAAGTCGCTAACTATTATGTGGACAGTGCTACTCGTTCCAACATGGTGAAGAACCGGGAAAAGAATACTTCAGAAGGTGGCAGTTCGGCTTCGGTATCGCTGGCCGGGGCCGTGAATATGGTTTCCCTGGATGACCAGGTCCGCATGCTGGTGGGGCGGCAGGCTAAGTTAAATACGGAGGGTGACCTGACGATTAACAGCGGTGTAAACAAGAGCGATATCGCGATGAATGGGCACCTGAAACCCTCCGGGGCATCTGCGACGTCTGTCGGTACAGTGGTTAATGTATTTAACAGCAGGGCAGACAGTGTACTGGCTGTAGCCGATAAGGCACAACTTACGGGCAACAATGTATCCCTTACGGACAAAAACGATATTAACCATTATATCTTAAATGGCGGCTCCGGTTCAGCAGCCAACAATTCCAATAAGACCGGCAAAAACAATGATACGGTTGCGGATACTACGGCTCTGCAAGGAACAGTCAGCTATGTTGGCGGCGAAAGTCTGGCTGTCGTATCGGTAGATAACGGGGCTGAGATAACGGCAGCCGGCGAAGAGACCAAGGCCGACAAGCAGAAAGCGATTGACGAGGAATGGAATAAACTTTCGGCAGAAGAACAGAAAAAGCAGAAAAAAGAAACCGCCAAGGAATCGGGTGTGGTGGAAATCAAGGCACAAAATGAGGCAAGAGTCCTCAATATTGCCGGCGGTCTGGCTTATGGAAATGGCTCCAAGGGCATTGGTGCGTCCGTGGCGGTAACGAACTTTGATGTGAAAACCCTTTCGGCAGTAAGCAATAACAATATTGATAATCCGGATGACATTGGTTCGCTGGCGCGTACGTTGTCTGTGCGTGGCGACAAAAATATGAAGCCTGCTGATTATTTTGGTTCCGCTGCGGCCAAAGCGGGGAAAATTAATGCGCACAGCCTGGACATGAACGCCAATGCGGATGGCTATATCCATAGCGTAAGTGTGGCCGGCGGTGTCATTGAACAGACGGACAACGGCACATCCGGCGGCTCGTTGGCCAACTTTGTTTCCAATACCAGTGGCAAATTCAGCAGCTTCAAGGATGGCTATCAGAACTACTTCAAGCCGGATGAAACACAGGAGGACGGCTCGGTATTCAGCCGCACGATGGACCGGTTCAACAAGAGCCAGGAGGATAAGGACAAACAGGAAACCGGTGTGGCCAACATGACTGGCGGGCAGACTATGCCCAGTTTCACGCTGGCCGGGGCGGGCAGTGTTTCGGTGAACCTGTCGGCGAACCAGACGAAATCGGCTCTGCGGGATGCCAATGTCACCCTGCGCACAAATGGTGAGGATATGGCAGCCTTTGCCAACAAGGCAGCCGATTCGATGTTCCTCGGTGCCTGGAGCGGCGGCGCAGCGTTGAGTTTCCAAAACATCAAGCTGAAGAAGAATACGTCGGATTCGGCGACCACGGTAGGCATTTCCGGAGCTGTGGCGGTGAACAGCGTTACGAGTGATGTACTGGCGCAGGTTAAGAACAGCAAAATCCAGGAAAATGATCATGCACAACAGGGCAGCTTCGTGAATACCGCCGAAAAGAAAGGCGCTTTGTTTGCCGGCGGTGTGGGGCTTACTGTGTCTCAGGCCAGAAAGAACAGCTACAACTTCACAGGAGCGGCATCCACTTCGGTAAATAAAGGCACCAGTAACGTAGATGCGCAGGTTACGGGCGTAAATGCAAAAACGAAAAACATCACCAATAAAGCAATGGATACCGATACGCAGGTTACGGGTGGTGTAAATCTGTCCATAGCGGCTGGTGGCAATGGTGCAACCTCTGCTGGTGGTACAGTGGCATTTGCCCATTTGCAAAACAAAGTAAATGCCATATTCGATGGCGGCACATATGAGGCCCTGGGTAATCTGAGTAATGAAGCAATCGCTTCGCTTACGCAGGTAGGCGGAGCCGTAGGCGTATCGGTGGCGGCACCGAAGGATGGCAAGAGCTATGGCTTCCAGGGCGTAGCAGCCTATAATCGCTTGGAAAATGATACCAAGGCACTACTCAAAGGTTCTGCGACGATTAATGCTGATGCTGTACAAAATCTCGCCCAGGACCAAAAATCGGATACCACGAGTGACTACAAGAAGTACAATGCTGCTTTACAGCAGGCTGATGTGGATGTTGATGGCGACAGCTACACCGACCAATTGCCACAAAAAGATAACGAAGACACCAAGGCCATCAATGAAGATTTGGCAAAGAAAGGCAGCTACGGCAACAAAATCATTACCGCAGCCATCGGTTTGGCTTCCTCAAAAAATGGTTCGGGTCTTGCCGCTATGGCCATCAGCGATGTGAAGAACGATTTCTCCGCGAAAATTGAAAACGGCACCATTACGCTGAATAATGCTGCCCAGGATGCACTGAAAGTCCGCGCCTATTCCAATACGCTGGATGTGAATACGGCTGCCGGTGCAGCGGTGTCCAAGAGCGGTTTTGGTGCAGCAGGCTCACTTAGTCTGCAGTTTACGGACAATGATGTAACCGCCGGGGTAGAAAACGTCAAGAACTTGTCGGCAAAGGGCATTTCGATAGAGGCTGGTACGGGCGCATCCGAAATCAATGTTGCCGGACAGGTGAGTGTTTCAGGTGGTGCTGCTTTTGGCATGGCGATGGCCTATAATCTCCTGAATAATGATACCAATGCTTACCTGAAAGACAGTGCGATAAACCCGGATCTCACGAAATTTGACCCTGGCAGTGCTATGCTCGCCGTCAAGGCAGACAGTAAAGCGTCTGTTTATGCGGTAGGCGCAGGTGTGGGCATCTCTAAAGGCTTGGGACTGAATGGTGCTTCGGCGATTAACCGTGGTCATAATTCAACGGCTGCCGTGGTGGAAAACACCAAGGCAAACGCAATCAAAAAGGCTGACGTAACTGCTGCGGATACCTCGAAGAAACTGGTTGTAGTGGGTAATGTACAGGGCAGCGGCAAGGCTGCTATTGGCGGCGCTTTTGTCTATAACGACATTGGCAGCAGCGCCAATCATCAGAAAACCAAAGCAGCGGTCAAAAATAGTACGCTAAACGGCGTTAAAGACCAAAACAGTGAGTTGACGGCGACGGCCAAAGATGACAGCAAGCTGACCACTGTTGGTGCAGGCGTAGGCCTCAGTACTGGTGCAGTTGCTGTACAAGGTGTGGTGGCGCTGACCCGCATCCAAAAAGATGTGGAAGCTTCTATCGAAGGCTCCAATATTGGCAGCGATAAGAGCCGCTTTGCCGTGACAACGGCTGCCGACACCAAGGACAATCTGCGTACGGTAGCAGCAGTTTTGTCGGCTTCTAAGAATGCGGCCATTGGTGCAGGTTTGGTCATGAACACCGACAAGGCTTTGACCAGTGCACAGATTTCCGGCGGCAAACTCTATACCACCGGACTTACGATAGAAGCCAAAGGCCTTTCGACCATTCATAACATTGCGGCCGGCGGCGGTGTCGCAGCACAAGGCGCAGGGGTGGTCGGTTCTGTGGCCATCAACGATATCCAGACGAAAAACCGTGCTGTTCTCAGTGGCGGTACGGAAGTGGATGCTTCCGGTGACAGTGTGCTCATTGCTGCCCGCGGTGATGAAAACATCAAGAATATTGTGGGCGTTTTGGCGGCTGCCGGCCAAGGGGCTGGCGTTGGTGCTGCTGTGGCAAAAAATAGCATAGCAAGTGAGAACTATGCCGCTGTTGAAGGCGAGAAAACTAAGATTACCGCGAAAAATGCCAAGGATAAGAAGGTAAAGGATAAACTGAACAATGCCGACCAGGCGATTGTGGGCAAACTTGCTTCGGCAGCCAAGGACAAAGACAATAAGTCCGGTGCTGCTGATGGTGAAAAAATCCTGGATGCTGCCGCAAACCTGGCAGACCTGCGGGGCGAATCTAGCTATAAGGGGATTGCTGTGTCTGCTTCCGGCACGCATACCATCAAGTCCCTGTTGGTTAATGCAGGGATTGCCGGACAGGGCGCTGCGATAAACGGCACCTTTAACGTGAATGATATTGGTGGCAGCACTTTGGCAAAGGTGGATAAAGCCCGGTTGTTGACTGAAGGCGATAATGACCTTAGCGTCATTGCACATGATTATGCCAATGTCTATGGCATGGTGGGCACAGTAAGTGCTGCTGGTCAGGGTGTAGGCGCAGGTATTGGCAGTGATACGGCTACGGTCAACCGGAAGACCAAGGCGCAAATCAGCGGTCAGAAACGTGCGGATGATGACATTCAGGCTAGAAATGTGAATCTGGAAGCAGATGCTTGGCAAGGTTTGGCTTCCCATGTGGCAGGTATTGGCTTTGCCGGCATGGGCGCCGGTATCATGTTTGGTACAGGCGTCTATACCCTCGCTTCGCAAACAGAAACCGCTATGGATAATGTCCGGGCAAATCTTCGTGGCAGTCTTTACCAACAGGCTGACCATCATGGCAAATTGTACAGCGATGCCTATTCCTTGGGCGTTGCCGGCGTCGGTGCAGGTGTAGGCGCAGGTGTGGCTGTGGTCAAGGAACAGAGCAAGGTGGATACGCTGGTCAACAACTCCAAAGTATCCTTTACGAACAAGGGAAACAGCAATATCCGGGCACTGAACGATACGCGCCTGACCTATGAACTCTACAATATAGGCGTGGGTGGCATTGGTGGTTTGGCCGGTTCCATCGGTGTAGCCAATGTAACCGATGATGTGACGGCCAGAGTCCTGAACAGCGAAATTGGCTGGAATGGTGTGGCAATTGACGGCCTGTCCATTGCTGCAGAGAACAATATCCATTTCAACAACACCGCGTTCACCGGTGCCGCCGGTCTGGCAGCCGGCATGGGTGTAGGCGTTGTGCTCAACACCATTGACAGCCGGGTACAGACGGATATTGCCGGCAGCAAACTGTCTGCCAAGGACATTTCCCTGACGGCAAAGGAGAATCGGGATATTGCACAGAGTGCCTATAATGCCTCGTTGGGTGCCGTTGGCGCTTCTGCCAATGTGATGCTTACCAACGTGGGACAGAAACTGGCAGA
Source organism: Pseudoselenomonas ruminantium (assembly GCA_902785885.1). Taxonomy (GTDB): domain Bacteria; phylum Bacillota; class Negativicutes; order Selenomonadales; family Selenomonadaceae; genus Selenomonas_A; species Selenomonas_A ruminantium_M. The sequence goes on along the minus strand of CADAAS010000005.1, from coordinate 7,695 downwards.
CAGCTATGAATCGACCACCAACAAGGGCAAGGCAGCTGATGGCTCCAAAGTGGATGTCAAGGGCTTGCTGAACAGCGCCAATAACAACACGAAGAAAACCCAGCTGAAGGCTGAAGCTTCCCAGGGGCGGGCCGGTACGACCACGGCCGCTGTAGCTGATACCGGAGGCCGTGAGCGTGCAGGCGTGGGCCTCAATGTGTCCAATTCGGCTATGCAGGCCACCGCAGGCAATATCAAACTGACCAGTCAGGCCACGAACAATGTGACGCAGGGCAACAAGGCCGTAAGCTTTGGCGGGGCGGTTATCAATGGTGCCGTGGGCATATTGAACAACGCCGGCCGTACGACACTGAACCTTACCAATACTTATGGGAAAGCAGCCAAGAATATTGAAATCAATACGCTTCTGGATGGGCAGAACAAGCTGAATATCCTTCAGGGCAGTGCCGCCCTGACCGGGGCAGGCAGCGTTGCCTATGCGGGATTGGCGAATAATTCGGTCAGCAGTGTCAATATCTCTGGCGAAAGACTGACCGCAGATAGCGGGAATATTGCCATCAACAGCAAAGATGCGGTCAAATCCAACGTGAACGCCATTGGTGTGTCGATAGCAGGCAAGGCCGTAGGTGTGCTGGTGGCGGAGACTTCCGGCACGGGCAGCAATTCCGTGGCTGTTGGCAGCGATCTGGAGGTCAATGAGAAAAATGCGGAAATCAACATTCAGGCCCAAAGTGCGCCTGAAACCAAGCTGACGGCCATAGCAGCTGTAGGCAGCGCCTCCTTTGCAGGTGTGGGCCTCAGTGCGCAGTCCGAATACACGGGCAGAACGACTGTGGACATCGCTCCTAAGACCAGCCTTAAGGGAGCCGGTCTGAACATCAAAGCGCAAAATGCACCGCAAATCACCACCCAGGTGGGAACGGGCTCTTTGGGTATGCTGGCGGCACTGTCGGCTACGGGCGTGAGGAACGCTATGGGCAGCCAGAACAATCCCCATGTAACCCGCGTGAGCATTGGAGAAAACAGCTCCCTGCTGGTGCCCCAGGTGAACATCGAGAGCAACTGGCAGCCCTATCAGAATCTGGACCTTATCTCCCTAAGTGCCGGTTCGGCAGCTGTCGGCGTGACCCAGGGCATATTAGCGGCTTATGGAACAAATGATGTGCAGGTGGGCAGGTCCGCTTACGCAAAGGATGCGGAACTTACGGTTAGCGCCAATTCCACGCTCGGTCAGGACGGTGTTGTAAGAGGCCTGGCAGCAGGTGGTCTGGCGTCCGGCAGCAATTTCCTGAGCGCTGTACGCAATGTCCGGAATACGGTGAATCTGGGTGGCATGAGCAATCCTCAGGAAAAAATCCGGGAAGTTATCACCGGCTCGTACAATGGTCTGACGCAGAATTTCCGGGCCGTGGGCTATGGTGCCGGCTTTGCTTCGATATCTCCGTTTACGGCAGTCATCAATGACCAGGAAAAACGGGAGACCAATACGATTCTGAGTGGTGACTGGAATCTGTCCGGCTTTATGATGGCCAATGCACAGAATGCGGACGGCAATAACATGCTGACCGTTGACGGCAAGAGCGCTGCCATGGTCGGTCTCAGCGGCGTGTCCATGACCCGTAAGGCAGACAATACGGCCAAGGTGCAACTGAAGTCCGGCACCCGTGTCACCAGCGACAAGGAGCAGTCCTATAACGCCAACAATGACCTTTCGGTCACGGAAAAAGTGGAGGCTGCCGGTTACGGCGGCATCAATGGTTCGGGCAGTGAACTGAAGAATACGGGCATCTATCGGGCCAATGTGGAAATCGGGGAGAAGAACGGCAAAGGCGCTGTTTCCCTGACGACCAATGGAGAAGAAGCCGGCATCAGCATGGGCGCTACGACCAGCGGTAATGTGAATGCCAAAAACCAGTTGGAAGCAGGCGGCGCGGCCTCTTTGGTACGGGCCAGCAGCCAGCATGATGTCAATTATGACAACAACATCATCCTGCGCAATGCCAATCTGTTCAATAAAGGCAGTATTTCCGGCATTAACCTTGGGGCAGCCGATAATACGGCCCTGAACCTGGTTACGGTGGGCAATATTCAGGGCGGCCTGGGCGGCAAGACAACGGCCATCACGGACAATAAACTGACGCGCAATGCCAAGGTTACGCTCGAAGGCAGCAGCAGCCTCTTCAGTGAGGGGGAAATCAGCATAGCTGCAGGCGCCGATGCCGCTGGCCGGACGGGGAATCTTGACCTGTCGGTTATGGCCGATGTGTACAATCGCACCGTCATTCCCGTGAGCACCAAGCCGAGAATCACCAATAGTATGAAACAGGCCAATCAGGTGGATATTGGCAAGGGCAGCAAGGTTACTGCGGCCCGGGATATGGTTATTACGGCCAATAGCGGCAAAGAGAGCATGTTGGAATCCGCGTATATCTACACGACCTATTCCAACAAGGTGAACAACAATCTCGTAGCCGTACTGCCCAATGAAAAGAACAGCAAGGAACAGCAGAACAATTTCGTGAATATTGCCGGGGATGTCAAGGCAGGTATCTATAATTCCCTGGGGCTGGAGATTAGCAGCAGTGCTGCAAATGGCAGTCAGCAGGTTAAGGTCACCGAAGGCGGAAACTGGTTTGATGCTAAGAGCGTGAAGACCGGCCAGGAAGTGACGGTGAATAACCCCTATCTCAAGGAATACAATGAACTGAAAACAGCCCGTCAGGGAAATATGGACGCTGATTTACGCAAATCCTATGATGCGGCGATTAACCATATTCTTCAGTCCATGCTGACCAAGGGTTTTGCCAGGAAGAACGGCAATGACTATGAAGTGCTGTCTTCGCTTAAAGTCAAAGCCACCGTGCTGCCGAATATCCGGATTACCGGGGCCAATGTGGATGTATACAGTCCCAACCTGAAGGTGAGCGGTTCAATCAAGGCTTTGGGAGCTGAGCGCATCAAAATTGCCGATAAGTCTGACGGCCGTCTGGTGGTGAACAATTTGGAACTGGACAGCCTGGGTGGTCAGGTGCGGCTGAATGGCAGCATCTACAAGGCGGCCAATATCCAATCCGCCAATGGCAGCAGCGTTCCCAACATCACCATTGAGAAGACGGCGGGCAAGGGTAATGGGAGTGACTTGCATATTTCGGGAAATATTATCAACAATGCCGGCAAGGTCAGCCTGACCAACAATGTCGGGGATATCCTGAATACAGGAACCATTTCGGCGGCCTATGCTACCTCTGTCAATGCTCCTAATGGCAGCTACAGCCAGATGGCTGTCGGTGGTACCCAGGTAGTAGGCCTGGACCCCTTGGCTCCCTATACCTTTGGCAGTGAAATGTTCGCCAAGGAACTCTATCGCTATCTGCTCAACCAAGGGATTGACGGAATTGCCCGCTCGGTATATCTTTCTAATCCTTTAGACAATGGAAAACTATTGTCAATAGGTGATTATCAGTCTTTCTTGAAAGAAACGGTGTGGAAGGTTGTGTTCCCACAGCTGCAGAAGACTGAGGCCGGCCGGGCAGAGATTGCCAGGATTATGGGCATCTCCTATGCACAGTATATGAAGAATTCCATGGAGCAGAATCTGGCAATCCTCAAGGCGAAATATGCTGCTCCTACCAAAGAAGGAGCTATTGTATCCAGCGGGGATGTATCCATCTCGGCCAAGAATATCATCGTGAATGGCCTGATTCAAAGCGGTTACGCTTCCTACACTACAGCGGTGGATCAGAATAAACTTAAAATGCTGGTTTTTGACAAGCAGGCCAGAAAGGGTGTATCCCTTACCGATAGTGATGTGCTGGGCAATGCCGCCTATCTGGTAGACCTTGACAGCGCCAAGGGAGGCAATATCTGGAACAGCAGCCGCAATGTTTATGATGGGGTAATCCATACCTACTACAATCCCTATACCGGCCATTTGCTGACGGCGGATACGGTGGTTAAGGGCGGCAATATCCATCTCAATGGCAATATCTATTCCACCATTGCGGGCGCAGGCCGGATTCTCTCGGCCAAGGGGGCAGCAGACATTACGATAAATGCCACCAACGAGTGCAATAAGGAACTCTATGTGGGCGCGATTACCAATAATTATCGCAATGGCAATATTACCATCAATGGACAGCTGCAGACGGGCAGTTCCTACAAGCCAAAACCGAAGGAGACTCTGCTTTGGGAAATGTACTCCACAGCTGTGGACAACCAGAAATTCGACTACAAGGTGAAGAAAAATTTCCATAATGAACAGATGACAGGCGACAAGACAGTGAAGCTGGACTGGTTTGCCAATCTGTCCAACGGTCAGGGCGGGAATGAGAAGATTAGGAAAGAAGTTGTAAGGATTAACAATACCGCAACCACGGATGCGAACGAGCTTAAGAATTTCTCCTCAAAATTCATGCTGACCAATGGATTTTCGTGGTATTTGAATAAACTGTACTTCAAGGAAAGAGGCAGAGATGGAGCAACCCTGTCCCCGGCCAATCCGCAGGGACTTTATGAAGATCCCGGCTGGTTTCAAACAAAATTTTATCGTTATACGTACAACCGCAAACTCAACCTGTATCTGCACACGCTGGCAGCAATCCAGGCTGACCGTGCCATTGAGACCAGGCCGCTTGAGGCGAAGAACGGTGGCAGTATCAAAATCACGAATAATGCCCATATTGTCCTTACGGATAACATAATCGGTGCAGTAAAGGATGGTAAGGGCTTGGGAAGGATTGATATCCAATCCACGAATGGTGGCATTATAGCGAAGGAAGGCAAATTCGTCAGCACGGATAATTTTGGATTTTCCAGTAGCTGGGATACTTTACTGACGCTTACCGGCCCAAGTAAAATGCAAACGCTGTCCGGGGAATCCAGCACGGGTGTTGATATCCGTGCGCAGAAAGGCCTGTTGGTGGAGAAGGTTAGGGCAAATCAAACGCTGAACCTGACTGCTCAGGGCGATATCCAGAAAGCGAAAAGTTCCGGCGACATTCTGGAGGCAGCGAATATTAATCTGACCAGCCTGACGGGCTCCATCGGCAGCTCGGGGACCGGCGGATATATTAGCACATATGCTTGGAAGAGAAACGGGAATGGAGTCAGTGCCAAAGCCAAGGGGAATATCTACATTGAGGGGGCAAAAGGCGACTTGTGGTTAGGCAAAATTGTCAGCACGGATGGTGATGTTTTCCTGCGTACTAAGGATTCGAACGCGAGTATTCTGGATGGCATTGGTACCCGCGGTAGCCTGTCGGATAGCCAGAATAAGGTGAATACCTGGCTGTCCATGGGGATTATCAGCAATGAGGATGAGGACAGCAGCAGTGCCGAGGCCGCTGCCAACGAAAAGGCTGAGCGCCTGGCCGGTGTCACCGGCAGGCTGCAGACCCTGGGACTGGCCAGTGGCAAGGACACGACTTACTACACGAATATAGCCAAAGCCTTTGCCCAGGATGCCGGGGTTAAGAGCCGCAAGGCTGCTTTTGAAGCCAAAGCTCAAAAGATTACCGATGATGCGGAATTTGACAAACTCTTCCAGAATTATCAGCAAGAGCAACTGGCCTGGTTCAATTCCGCTTATGCCGGCCTGAGTGAGGCTGAGCGCCGGGCGGTTATGGACTATGGCCTGTTGGAGGCCAGTCAGGATTATGGTTTTTCCAAGAATCAATTGCTCTATGCTGTTCAGGATAGCGTTGTGAACAGCGCGCCTGGCCAGCTGATGGTGATTTCCCAGCCCAATATCACAGCCAAAAACGTGACGCTCGAAACGAATGCGTCGATAGGCTGGTATGAATCTGGAAGTGTCATCAGGGCAAAGGATATCAACAAATTAGAGAATCTCCAAAGCCTGTCCCAGGCCAAGGCAGGAGACATTATCTGGTATAGTAATGGTTCCGTAGCCTTGAAAAAGCATCTGCCTGTGAGCCTGGATTTGAGGAAGGGCGGCACCATTACTGTAAAAAAACGGCCTGAGAGTAGAGGCGGTATTTTCCTGGCCGGCAGCGAAAATACGACTTTTAACTTTACCGGTGGCTTTGGGGAAGCAGTTCCTAATTGTGATGTGATGTTGATGACCGGCAATGGTATTTATTTGCCTAATGATGGTAAGTCTGTCATCAGCGGCGACAAAGTTACCCTCTATGCCGGCCGGGGCAATATCGGGAGTCTGGATAATTATCTGCGGACGAATATATATGGCTATTTGGATGCCAATGCTAGCGGATCAACCTTTATCAGCAATGAAGGCGATTTGACCATTGTTTCTGCTGTAGCAGGCGCCGACCGCCGTCCGGTAATGGTGGGTTCCAATCAGGTACAGCCCATTGCCGAAGGCGAAACCGCAGGCTTGTTCCTCAAGACCACGGGCAATATGATGATGAGCCGGACACAGGGCATGAATACGGGCTACCTGATGGGCAGCTCTGTAAACCTCAGTGCCGCTAACCTGGGAACCAGTGGGACTCCACTGCGCATCTATGCCAATGGCGCGATGCTGAATTTTGACTCTGACGCTGCCTTCCTGAGAGCAATGGGAACAGGAGAGCCGCTTCGGATTAACAATTACAAGCTCAATAGTCTTACTCTGGAAAATTCGGAGCGTTTTATTTGGATGCTTGACCGGAGCGATGCGCTTTACAAGGATCTTTATGGATTCTATGGGGATGATTGGCTGGAAAGCCCGTTTGCCACCAAGGAGCCTTATCGTTTGGCGGAAAGTGACGAAGATGAAGTTGTGGAGATTGAAGATGCAGTGATGGAGAACGAAGGCGTAACGAGGGAGACGAACCAAACGAATATGGCCGCAGAACGTCCTCAGGAACTGGCCATTGTCAAAGATGTTGAGGGAGGAATGAAAATCGTCGAAAATCAGCAGTAATGATATCAGAATACCGCTAGAAAGCCGGTAAAAACAGCAGACAAGATAACCTCAGCTTGCACCATAGTGGAACATCCATCTTTGGTGTAAGCTGAGATTTTCTTTATTGTCAAAAAATTGACTTAAATCATAATATATCGTATAATGTAATATCGGGACTTTTACGCAGTGCTTTAGAATCATTCATAAGAATAATTAGGGATATATGCTTGTGGACGGTTTGGAAAGGAAAGGGATTATCATGAGTATGTACAGGAAATGGGCGAAACGCCGCAACGCCATAATGTCGGTGGCGCTGTTCGGCATGCTGGCATTGCCGAATGTGGGAGAAGCTACTGAGATTACCAAGGCCGGTCTTCTTAATCATGGTGCAATCACGACAGAGGAGAATGGGAAAGTTCACAATGTATTGGCAGACAAAATGCTGGATGCCAATACCGCATTTAATCATTTTGAAAAATTTAATTTAAGTCCCGGTAATATTGCCAATTTGTTTTTTGGTACAAGCAAAGAAAATGCAACGGCTGCCCGTTTGCTTAATTTTGTGGAGGACCGAGTGGATATTGCCGGCATTGTCTGTTCCTCCGGATTATGAAATGATGAAAACATTTTACATTATTGCTCATATTAGTTCAATGATTCTTGCTGTGTGAAGTCTTGCACGACTACATACTAATTCAATGATGCTCATCATATGAAACCTTGAATGAATAAGTCACGAGTATGCATCGGAAATCTGCCGATACCATACATGAAAATTCTGTAATATAATCTGTAATATAATTGTTGAAGAAATGAACCGTCCTGTGCTA
>CADAAS010000004.1 GCA_902785885.1 Pseudoselenomonas ruminantium | reverse complement strand
CCCTACCTCTACAATATGCCGCAGGCCATGGCTATGGCGGATTTAGTGGTGTACCGGGCAGGCGCGACAGGCCTTGCCGAACTCACTGCACGCGGGATTCCGTCAATCCTGATTCCTTATCCTTATGCGGCGGAGAATCATCAGGAGCACAATGCGCGGGCGCTTGAAGCAGCCGGCGCGGCCAAAGTAATTTTGAACCGGGACTTAAAGGGCGATGTTTTGCAAGGTACCTTGCAGGAGCTTTTGGCAGATGAAGGTAAACTGGCGGCAATGGCAAGTGCCAGCAAGGCGTTGGGCAAGCCGCAGGCGGCAGAGGATATTGCTGCCATGGTTATAGAGATGACACAGGGGAGAAAATGAAATGAAACGGCTGAAAGAGCTAAAGGATATTGAAAAAATTCATTTTGTAGGCATTGGCGGTGCCGGCATGAGCCCGCTGGCCAAGATTATGGTGGAGCTGGGCTATGAAGTCACGGGCTCTGACCGGGCAGATTCCGAAGTGATTCAGGACCTCCAAAAATTGGGGGCAAAAATCACGCTGGATGGGCAGAAGGGCGAAAACGTCAAGGGTGCCGATGCCATTGTGGTATCCACGGCGATTCCCTTTGACAATCCCGAAGTCCTGGCGGCCCGTGACCTGGGGATTCGCAAGCTGCACCGCTCCGATATCAATGCGGCGCTCGTCAATGAGTACAAGGGCATTGCCGTAGCCGGTGCGCATGGCAAGACCACGACGACTTCCATGCTCGGCGTGGCACTCACGAAGGCCGGCGTATCCCCGACGGTGGTCGTGGGCGGCGAGATGCCGGACCTTGGCACGAATGCGATTTTGGGCGAAAGCGAATACCTGGCTTCGGAAGCTGATGAAAGCGATGGCTCCTTCCTGAAGCTGCATCCGCATATCGCCGTGGTGACCAATGTGGAAGATGACCATATGGACCACTACGGCACGATGGAGAACATCATCAAGGCCTTCACGCAGTTCATCCAGAATGTGGACAAGGAAACGGGCTATGCCGTGCTGTGCTTCGATAATGAAAACCTGCGCAATATCGCCAAGGTCGTTGACCGCAAGTTCTATACCTATGCGATTGAACATGAGGCCGATTATACGGCCAAGAACATCAAGACCAATGGCAAGGGCATTGCCTTTGATGTTCTGCATGGTGAGGAGATGCTGGGCCATGTTTCGCTGAACATCCCCGGCCGCCATAACGTGCTCAATGCCTTGGCCTGCATTGTGACGGGGCTGAGCATGGGCGTGGAGTTTGAGAAGCTCGCCGCCGGCCTGGCTGAGTTCCACGGCGCAAAACGCCGCTTCCAGACCAAGGGGCGGGGCAATGGCATTTGGGTGGTGGATGATTATGCGCATCATCCGACGGAAATCGCCGCTACGCTCAAGGCCGCCAAGGAACTTAATCCCAAGCGTCTGGTTTGCGTCTTCCAGCCGCACCGCTATTCCCGCACGCAGCTTCTGCATGAGGAATTTGGCAAGGCGTTTGTGTCCGCTGATTTGCTTATCCTCACGGATATTTACAGTGCCGGCGAAGCACCGATTGAGGGCATTAACGGCGAAACCATCTTAAATGAAGTGCGCAAGCAGTCCGGACAGGATGTCATCTACATTCCGCAGCGGGAACGGCTGGCGAAGTATTTGGAAGAAGAAGCCAAAGATGGCGATTTGATTATCACCATGGGCGCCGGCGATATCTACAAGACCGGTGAAGAATTAGTGGAATTACTCAATAAGTAAGATTGGAAAGCAGGATTATAAATGAAGCAGGATAAAATCGTAGTTGTTATGGGTGGCACTTCCACCGAAGCCGAAGTTTCCCGCCGCACGGGCGCAGCAATTCTCTCTGCACTCCAGCAAAAGGGCTATAATGCCGAAGGCATGGAACTTAACCCCAAGACCTTTGCCATGGATATTCAGAAGGCTGGCGCCAAGATGGTCTTCAATGCGCTGCATGGCAAGTTTGGCGAAGACGGCCTGCTGCAGGGAACGCTCGACATGCTCGGCATTCCCTACACGGGTTCCGGCGTGCTGGCCGCAGCAGTAACCATGGACAAGGCAGCTTCCAAGCGCGTCTTCATCAGCGAGGGCATTTCCACGCCGAAATGCCATACTTATAACAGCTTCGAGCAGAAGCGGGATCTGGCCGGTGAAATCCTGGCTGAATTCGGCCTGCCGGTCGTGGTCAAGGCCGCTTCCCAGGGCTCGAGCATCGGCGTGTATAGCGTGGAAAAAGAGGAAGAGCTGGCGGATGCCATCAAGGAGGCCTTCTCCTATAATGATGAAGTCCTTGTGGAAGAATTCATCAAGGGACGGGAAATGACCGTAGCCGTTTGGGGCGATGAAGATAAGAAGGAAGCTTTCCCGATTATCGAAATCACGACCACTTCCGGCCGTTATGACTACAACAGCAAGTACACCAAAGGCGCTTCGACGCATATCATCCCGGCACCAATCAGCGAGGAAAAGACCCGTGAACTGCAGGAACTGGCTATCAAGACCTATACGGCCTGCGGCTGCAAGGGCGTAGCCCGCGTGGATATGATGTACAGCGAGGACGAAACGCCGTATGTTATCGAGGTGAATTCCGTGCCGGGCATGACGGAAGTTTCCCTGGTGCCGGATGCCGCCCGGGCCATGGGCGTGGAATTCCCGGAACTGTGTGAACGCATTCTGCAGCTGGCCGGTTTCTAAACTGGCTTTAGTGGCAGGAGATGGAAAGGAGGCAAGGCAGCGAAATGGATGAACGAGAAATACCGGAAGACATACAGGTTCCGCCAAGAAGGCGCCGCCGCAGTCCCCGCCGCCTGCTGAAGGGGCTGGCTTTCCTGGCGATTTGCGGCGGGGTGATGTCCATTATCGTGTACTCGCCTCTTTTTACCCTGCAGCGGGTGGTCCTGCATGGCAATGCCTATCTGGATGAGGAGGATATCCTCACGAGCGGGCGGCTGCATAAGGGCGAACCATTGTTTCAGCTCGAAACCGACGAAGTGACGCAGAACCTTATGAAGGATTTGCGGATTGAAAGTGCGGTCGTGCGGCGGCGGGTGCCCGATACATTGGAAATCGAGCTCAAGGAGCGGCTGCCGGTGGCAACCGTTGCCTGTGATTATGGTTATCTGGACCTGGACCGGCAGGGAAAGGTCATTGGCAGCTATAAGTCCTTGCGCAAGATGCCGATTCCCTTGATTGCCGGGGTCAAGATGCATGATATGTACATCGGGGATGACAACAAGGACCCGAATGTGGGCAAGATTTTGGAGTTTTTGTCCCTGCTGGATGCGGATTCGCTGAACAGCCTGTCCGAGGTCAATGTCACGAATCCCAATGCGGTCATGGCCTATACCAACCAGGCGGTGCAGATTCGCCTGGGAAATTTTGACCGCTGGGAGGAAAAGGCCAAGCTCACGCGTGATTTTCTGCTGAGCTTGCCGCATGCCCGGCATCAGATTGAGTATGTGGACTTTAGTTATACGGCACCGTTTATCCGGCTGAAGGAACAGCTGACGGATGCGGAGATACAGGTGAATAAAGGGGCTCAATAAGGGCTTGCATCGAGGTGGGAAGACGCCCGGTGACGGATGAAACTTTCCCTCTGCTTAGACAGGCTTGTCAAACGCGGCGGGAAAGCATCATCCGTCACCGGGCTGCTTTCGTATTGATGATGGCCATATGGTAAGACGCCCGGTGACGGATAATACTTTCCCTTTGCTTAGACAGGCTTGTCAAACGCGACGGGAAAGCATCATCCGTCACCGGGCTGCTTTTGTATGTGATGGTGCCATATGGGAGGACGCCCGAAAGCTGATAGTACTTTTCCTTCGCCATAGACAGGCTTGTCAAAAGCTACGGAAAAGCACCATCAGCTTTCGGGCTGTTTTCGTAGCGATTGGGTTCGCAGATGATAAGGACGCCCGCGGGGCTGGCAATATTTTCCTTCGCCATAGACAGGCTGGTCAAAAGCTGCGGAAAACATCACCAGCCCCGCGGGCTTAGATGTTGCTTACAGTCAAATGGTTTTGACGATAATACATGATTATGATATACTCAGCAAGAGGACGAACGCGGATTTTCCGTATTCACATTGATGATTTACAATGATGGTCGAAGTAAGTCTAGTCGAGCTTCCCGACACTTTATCAAAGCTCCAAAGGGTGATGTGTAATTGCCCTTTATTATACCGTGGAATATCAGCTTTTGCTGTACGCTATTGGAACCTTTGTTCTGGTGCCTATCCTTTCCGGCTTTTGGTCGGAATTCGGCAAAGATTTATATGCTTGGCTAAAGGCTAAGCTTCTTGGATAGTTTTTTCGGTTAATACTAGATCAGAATTCGTAGCAAGCATGAAAAAAGCCGCCCTAGCCGGGGCGACTTAATCATGAATTTTGTTGACCATCAGATAGCCGTCTGATAGGTCATTTGTTTGGTATTAACCACTCAAATCTCTAAAGCGGAAGGTGTTGGGCGACCATCATTGTGGTTCGTCCTTTTTTATATTCTGATTATATCAGTTTATCGGAAAAAGTCAAGGAAAAGCCACTGCTCGGCTTGTCAAACGCGACGGAAAAGCACCATCAGCTTTCGGGCTGTTTTCTTAGTGATTGGGTTCACAGGCGATAAGGACGCCCGCGGGGCTGGTAATGTTTTCCTACGCCATAGACAGGCTTGTCAAAAGCTGCGGAAAACATCACCAGCCCCGCGGGCTTACTGCGTAATTTATGATTCTTGACAACATCCATAAGATAAGACGCCCGAAGGCTGATAATACTTTTCCTTCGCCATAGACAAGCTTGTCAAAAGCTGTGGAAAAGCACCATCAGCCTTCGGGCTTACTGTATATATAGTGGGGAGTGAAGATGTTCGACGGCTGTTTTTGGATTTGTCGGATTTTTGGGTAGGATTCAGGCATTTTGTGGCGAATAAATAAAATGTGTAGTATACAATCATATGGTTTGACGATAGAGAAGGGGCAGGACGGAGCATGAAGAAGATTTATGGCGTGGCGATGGTGCTGATTATTTTTATGGCACTGGCTATTGTGGCTTGGGGGGCGTGGCTGAATTACAGCGATGAGAATCAGATTGCCAATCGGATGGATAACCGGCGTGTGGAGGTGACGGCGGCCAAGGCTGCGCGGCGGGAGTTTGCGCCGACGATTTCGCTGGATGCGGTGCGGTTTGTCAGTGATAATATGACGGATGCTGTGGCGCTCACGGATGGCCGTATCTTAAACTGGCAGGTGGAGAAGAATGAGAAGGTTTCCAAGGGGCAGAACCTGGTGGAGATGGTCAATGAGAGCATTCCGCTCAAAATTCAGCAGGCGGAAAGTTCCATCAGCCGGGCTGAGGCCATGATGACGCAGGCGCGCAACAGCTATCAGCGTCAGGGGCGACTGAAGGCGCGCCGGGCTACTTCGCAGGAGAAATATGAGGAAGCTGAGGCACAGTATATGGCAGCGCAGGGGGCTTTGCGGGAGGCGCAGGCGCAGCGCGACCAGTATCTGGTTCAGCAGGGCTGGCTCTCGGTGAAGGCGCCGCTGGATGGGGAAGTCCTGCTCATCTATCAGCAGGCCGGTGCACAGGTGCAGGCGGGCACGCCGATTGCGTTGGTCGGGGATTTTTCGCAGCTGACGTTTTCGCTGAACCTGTCGGATAGGGATGCCCGTCATTTACAGTTGGGACAGGCCATTTATCTGGCCTTTGCGGAACGGAAACTTTCGGGCAAGGCTTATGATACGGATTATGGCGTGGGCAATAAGGAACGCGGCATGGAGATAAAGGCTGTCCTCCGCGAGATTGTGCCCGATTTGTCGGAGCCGGCGGATATCCGGCGGACGGTCTGGGCAGTGGATAACCGCGCCCGGCTGCTGGAACCGATGCTTTATACCGGTGTGACCATGCGGACGGGGCAGTCTTATGAGGCGCTGACCGTGCCGTTGGCGGCGATGATTGACAAGGCACATGACAAGGTGTTTGTGTTGGATGCAGAGGGCATTATCCATCTGCGGACGGTGAAAGCCGGAGCCGATGATAAAAAGTACATCGAGATTTATGATGGCCTGGTGGAAGGCGATACGGTCATTGTGGGCAATCTGGATGGCCTTGAGGATGGCATGAAAGTGGATGCAGAGGTAGAGGGTGAGAACTGATGGGTGAGGACAAGAAACCTGCTGGCGCAGCACGCTGGAACCAAAAGGGCAATGAGATATTCAGCAAGGAAGCGTTGGACAAGATGCGTTCGCCGGAAAAACTGGATATGACCATGAGCATCACCACGCCGATTGGCTGGATGGGCCTTATCTCGGTGGCGGTCATGATGCTGGCCGTGGTCATCTGGTCCATCTTTGGCTCGTTTACGGTCAAGGCTGACGGCATGGGGCTCATTATGGATTCTTCGGGCCTGTCCAAGGTCTATGCGCAGGCGGGCGGAAATATGGATGAAATCTATGTCCATCCCGGCGATGTCGTCAAGAAAGGGGAACTTATCGCGCATGTGACGATGGTACAGGAGGAAGCAGCTACCCGCATGGCCAGGTTTGGCCCGCGGCTGGCCTCAAGTTCCCGCGAGGCGGCCAGCCGTGTCCATGAATTTGACTCCCGCCGCTATCAGCAGGAGGCCATGGAGTACATTTATTCACCTTATGAGGGGACCGTGGACGAGATCATGGTGCAGGAAGGCAGCATGGTCACCAGCGGCATGCCCATTCTCACGCTGCGCAATGACGGTGGCCGCGGCCATCTGAAAGGCGTGCTTTACATCCCCGTGGACAAGGGCAAGCGGGTGGAGAAGGGGCAGACCATCCAGCTGGCACCAAACGGCGTGGATGTTTCCCAGTCGGGCAGCCTTCTGGGCACGGTGCGTTCCGTGTCGCAGTATCCCGTAACGCCGCAGACCATGCACAAGAACTTGGGCAATGAACAGCTGGCCCAGTGGATTATATCCACACAGCAAAGTTCGGTGATGGAAGTGAATTTTGATTTGGTGCGTGACCCGGGGTCGGAGTCCGGCTATCTCTGGACATCCAGTGTCGGGGAGCACAAGCCGATTACGGCCGGCAGCTTTGTCACCGGCTCCATCATCATTGAGCGGCGCCCGCCCATCGAAAAGGTCTTCTATAAGTTGAGCCAGTGGCTGAGGGGCAGGTGAACCGGGTGAATGTTATCGAGCAATTGAAGAATACCTTTTTATCGAGCAAATACCGGGTCAAGGTCCCTACGGTCCTGCAGATGGAGGCCACGGAGTGCGGCGCGGCGGCTTTGGGCATGATTCTGGCACATTACGGGCTCTGGATTCCGCTCGAAAAGCTGCGGGCCGAATGCGGCGTAAACCGCGATGGTTCCAAGGCCAGCTGTGTAATCCGGGCAGCCCGCAACCGCGGTTGTGAGGCGGACGGCTACCGCTGGTCGGCGGCGGATCTTTTGGAACTGGCCGGTGAGGAGAATGTCTTTCCCTTGATCATCCATTGGGAGTTTAACCATTTTGTGGTGCTGGAGGGAATCGCCAAGGGCAAGGCCTATCTCAATGACCCGGCCATGGGGCGGCGTACGGTGCCCTGGGAGGAATTTCGCACCTCCTATACCGGAGTGTCCCTGCAGATTGCGCCGGGGGCAAACTTTCAAAAGGCCGGCCATCGTTACAACGTCTTCAAGGATGTGGCCAAGAAACTCCTGCAGGACCGTTGGGCGCTGACCTTCATCATTATTTTGGAATTTTGTGCGATTATTCCCGGGCTGGCCGGGCCGGTGATGAGCCAGATTTTTTTGGATGATATTCTGACGCGCAAGCATTTGGACTGGATGACGAATTTCTGCCTGGCCATGACGGTGTCCTTTATTCTGAGCGGCATCATGACCTGGCTGCGGGCTGTGGTGCTCACGCAGTGGCAGCGCAAGCTGACTTTGGCAGACAGTTCGGCTTACTTTTGGCACTTGCTGAAGCTGCCGATGCAGTTCTTTCATCAGCGTTATGCGGCGGAAGTGGCCGGCCGCGTGGGCTTCAATGAGTCCATTGCCGTTACCCTGTCCGGGCCGGCGGCTACGGCGGTGCTGGATTTATTTGTGGCGGTGTTCTATCTCCTGCTGCTGTTGCAGTATAATGTGGCCCTGACGATTATCGGCGTGGCCTTCAGCTCCGTGGAAATCGTTTTGTTCTTTGCGATGCGGCGGCACCTTACCGACCTCAATATGCGCATTCAGCAGGATGCCGGCAAGGCTTATGGCGTGGCGATGAATGGCCTGCGCATGATTGAGACCATCAAGGCCAGCGGGGATGAGTCGGATTTCTTTACCAAGTGGTCGGGCTATCAGACCAAGGTGTTGATGGCCTCGCAGGAAACGGCGTTATGGGCGATGTCGGTAAAGCTCCTGCCTACCTTGTTGGCAGGAATCAATGGGGCGCTCATTATGACCGTGGGCGGTTTTTCCATTATGGAAGGCGCGATGACGGCTGGTATGTTCATGGCATTCCAGCATCTGATGGGCAGCTTTCAGGCGCCGGTCAATGCCCTGGTGGGCCTGGGGTCCACCCTGCAGACCACGGAAATGCAGATGCAGCGTCTGAATGACGTGCGCGCTTATGAGGTGGACCGTTTGAATTTTCCGGCCCCTGAAGAGGAGGGACAGAAAAAGGTGCCCTTTGACAGCCTGGCGGGGGACTTGCGGCTGAAGGATGTGAGCTTTGGCTACAGCCCGCTGGAAAGGCCGCTTTTGGAGCATTTCGATTTGCACGCCAGCCCCGGCCGCTGGATTGCGGTGGTGGGCGCATCGGGCAGCGGCAAGAGCACGCTGGCCAAGATTGTCACGGGGCTTTACGAGGAATGGAGCGGCGAGGTGCTGCTGGACGGCATGCCCCGCCGGGATGTGCCCCGCAAGGTGATTACCAGTTCGCTGGCCGCGGTGGACCAGGATATTTTCCTCATCAGCGGTACGGTGGCAGAGAACATTGCGCTCTTTGACCGTACCGTCCGCCGGAGTGATATCGTGGAGGCGGCCAAGGATGCCTGCATCCATGAGGATATCGTCAAGCTCAATGGCGGTTATGAAGCCGCTATACAGGAGGGCGGCCTGAATTTTTCCGGTGGGCAGCGGCAGCGGCTTGAAATTGCCCGGGCTTTGGCCGTAAATCCTTCGATTCTCGTTCTGGATGAGGCGACCAGTGCCCTTGACCCCATTACGGAGAAAAAGGTGCTGGACAATATCCGTCATCGGGGCTGCACCTGCCTGATTGTGGCGCACCGCCTGTCCACGATTCGCGACTGTGATGAAATCATTGTCCTGTCCCGGGGAAAGATTGTGGAACGGGGCAATCATCGGGAAATGATTCAGCATGACGGCCCGTACCGCCGTCTGATTGAGGAACGGGAACAGGAAGACAGGGAAAGAGTGGAATGACGATGCGAAAAAATCTCTATGCCGGCGAACGCTTCCTGCTGGAAGAGGATACGGGCTTCTGGCAGGTGGTGTCCGGCCGTGTGGAAGTCTATGCGACCACACAGAATGGCAGTGAAATAGCGTTCCATCAGTGCTATCTGGTGGAAAAGCAGGCCGGCGAGGCCGTTTTTCCTGCGCTGGATGAGTTTCAGGAGGTCCGGATGCAGATTTATGCGCTGGAGGATTGTGAACTGATGTTTTGCCGCTGGCAGGAGGCGGAGAAGGAATACCTGCGCGGGCAGATGCAGGCTTGGTTCTCTTCGCTGGTGCAGATTTCCTGGCTCCGTCTGTTGGCAGACAGGGGCGATGATATGCTGCAGCTTTGGAAAAAGCGCAAGTTGCTGGTCACTGAGCAAAGCAATCAGAAATTATATGAAACATTTTTGCAGCATGAAAAAATCTTTGCCATGCTTTTAGGGGTGCGGTTCGGTGCCCGGGACAAGCAGCTGGCCCGCCGCATCCGCCTGCGGGACAAGGCCAAGGTCATGCTGGTGGAAAACGGTATCCGCAGCCTGATGGGCGAGGAGCAGCTGTACGCCGGCAGCCGGGATACGGACAGCGACAGCGCCCTGCTAAAAGAGGCTGTCTTTGCCGTGCGGCAGGTGGCGGCTGCTTTGAAAATGCCGGTGGATTCCATCGGCCTGGATGCGGAGAGCAATCGGAAGGTGGATGAGGTTACGCTTTTGCGTAGATTGATGCAGAAGGGCAATATGCAGATGCGCCTGGTGACGCTGCCGGAGAATTGGCATAAGAAGGATACCGGTGTGCTGCTGGGCTTCTATACCTCACCGGATACGGGGCGCAAGGACATTGCGGCACTCATTCCGGTAACGCCGGACAGTTACCGCATTTTCGTGTCCACGCAGCCGGAGGGCATTGACCTGACGGAGGCGGAGGTGCAAAACGTCAGCCGCGATGCCTTCCAATGTTATGCGGGCTTTCCGGCACGGGCCTTGAAATTATGGGATTTGATTAAATTCATGTTTCATCAGTGCTGGCTGGCGGATTATCGCACGATTTTAATCTGCAGCCTGTTTGCCGGATTGATTCCGCTGGCTACGCCGCTGATTACGGAGACCATCTTCCAGGATATCATTCCGATTTTGGACCGGCAGGGGCTGGCAACGGTCACGCAGGCGCTGATGGTCACGAGCTTTACTACGGCGGCTTTGGGAATTGTGCGTTCCATTGCGGTACTGCGCATCTCCAACCGCATCGAGATGGCTGCTGAGGCGGCCATGTGGGGGCGGCTCATGAGCCTGCCGGCCAAATTCTTCCGCCGCTTTACGGTGGGGGAACTGGCCAGCCGCATGGGCGGCATCGGCATAGCCAAGGGCCTGGCCTCCGGTGAGTTCGTCAGCTCCATTTTGAGTTTTATCTTCTCCTTCTGGAGCATTTTTCTCATGTGCTACTACAGCATGAAACTCACGGCGGCGGCCATTGTGGTCTGGCTCGTGTATTCGCTGTTTGTGGCGTTCGTGCTGCGGCGGGTGCTGTTCTTCCAGCGCAAGATCATCGACGCGGGGAATAAATCCGCAGGCACCGTGCAGCAGATTTTTGCGGGCCTGCCCAAGTTCCGGGTGCAGGGGGCCGAGGAACAGGCGTACAGCCTCTGGACAAAGACCTTCGGCGAGCATTGGAACTGGACGTTGAAACTGCGCTGGCAGAATAACTATACGTCGATTATCTCGAGCATTCAGCCCTTTGTGCTGACGCTGATTCTCTACTACATTGCGGTCTACGGCATGAACGAGGTCAGTCCGGACGGCAAGGCGGTCAAGACGGGCATTGGCTATGCGCAGTTCATCGCCTTTAATGCCGCCTATTCGAGTTTCAACGGCGTGATGGGCGGCGTTATCGGCCTCGTGAGCCAGTATTTTGCCATCCAGCCGCAGCTCGAGAACTTGCGGCCGATTTTGGAGGCCGTCCCGGAAAACACGGATGACCGGCAGGAGGCAGGACCACTGTCCGGTGCGATTGAGGTCAGCCATCTGTCCTTTGCCTATACGCATGTGACGCCTGACGGAAAAGGCGGCGTGCTGGAGGCTGAGGGAACGGATGTGCTGAAGGATGTGAACTTCTCCATTGCGGCCGGGGAAAATGTGGCCATTGTCGGCAAGTCCGGCAGTGGCAAGAGCACGCTCGTGCGCCTGCTGCTGGGCTTTGAAACGCCCAAGCGGGGCAGCATTACCTTTGACGGACAGGACTTGTCCGAACTGGCGCTGCCGTCGGTCCGCTCGCAGATGGGCGTCGTGCTGCAGAATGGCCAGCTGATGACGGGCGATATCTACACCAACATTGTCGGCACGCGGATGCTGACGCAGGATGATGCCTGGGAAGCAGCTGAGGCGGCCGGCATTGCCGAGGATATCGCCGATATGCCCATGGGCATGCAGACGGTAATCAGCGAGGGCAGCTCCAATATCTCCGGCGGGCAGCGCCAGCGCCTGCTGATTGCCCGCGCCCTGGTAGGCAAGCCGGCCATCCTGATCTTTGACGAAGCGACCAGTGCGCTCGACAACCGTTCACAGGCTATCGTAACCCGCAGCCTGGACAAGCTCAAGGCCACCCGCATTGTGGTGGCTCACCGGCTGTCGACGATTCGGAAGTGTGACCGCATCATCGTCATGGATGATGGTGCGATTGCGGAGATGGGCAGTTTTGATGAACTCGTGGCAAAGGGCGGTCTCTTTGCCGATTTGGTGAAACGTCAGGTAGCAGATGCCTGAACAGGAAGGTGATACCCAGTGAAGCTTGATAAAAAATTTGTTTTAGCCAGTATTCTCAGCTATAGCCTTATCTTTCCGGCAGGAATCTGCGGAGCTGAACCGGTGCGGCTCTCTTTGGCGGAAAGCATCCATATGGCGCTAGCGGGCAATGAGAGCATTGAGTCGGCTGATGCCCAAAGAGAGGCGGCCGACCATGCGCTGCAGGCAGCCAGACGCAGCAAGGGGCCGGTGGTCAGCTGGAGTGCCCAGGCGTATAAAATCGGCGGGCGGAATTACAAGTCGGCCAATGATGCCCATGATGCCTATGGCGACCCGCATGCGGCCAATTACAATTCGGTCTATGCCTATCCTGACTCGGGGCGGGCTTTTATCGGGGGACCGGTAACCGTAGGCTCCTACGCTTACCACAATACCTTTGCCAACAGCTGGAGCCTTACGGTGCCGGTCTACACCGGCGGGCGGCTGGAAGGGCAGATTGCCGCGGGGCGCTATCAGTTGAACCGGGCCGACATGGATATGGAAAACAGCCGGCAGACGGTACGTTATCAGGCGGCAGAGGCCTATGCCGACCTCATCTATCGGGAAAATCTTGCGCAGGTGGCACAGGAAGCCGTGGACAAGGGCAATACGCAGCTCGAACTCATCCGCGCCCAGTTTGAGGAAGGGGCGGTAGCCGAAGCCGACCTCTTGATGATGAAGGTAACGATTGCCAACTATAAACAGAACCTGGTCAACGCCGAGGCGGCCGTATCGATTGCCAAATCCACGCTGGCCAGCATGGTGGGGCTGCCGCAGGATATGGATATCGAGCCGTTGGATGTCTTTACCTATGAGCCCTATGACAAGGATTTGCCGGCCTGTGAAGCGTATGCCCAGGCCCATCGTCCGGACGGGCTGGCGGCAGAGTACGATATCAAGGCGGCGCTTGCCCGGCGGGATGCGGCAAAGTCCGGCTATCTGCCGCAGGTGTCTGCATCCGCCAGGCAGGGCATTGCCGGCAATACGCCCTTTCGCAGCGAGCGCAGCAATGCCTGGGAGGCGGGCCTGAATATCTCCTGGAACATCTTTGACAACGGCGTGACCCGCGAAAATGTCCGGCAGGCGGATGCGAGTACCCGTGCCTATGAAGCCCGGGCGCGGCAGATGAGGAAGACCATTCAGCTGGAGACACGCAGTGCCTGGCTGAGCATGAAGGCGGCCGAGCAGAATATTGCGGAAACGGCTGGGGCGGTCAAGCAGGCACAGGACAGCTATGTAATCGCGCAGGTACGTTATGAGGAAGGCGTGGATGTGCTTTTAGCGGTAACGGATGCGCAGGAAAAATTTACCCAGGCGCGTTCCAACTATCTTACGGCGCTTTATCAGTACAACCTCAGCCGGGCCAAACTGGAAAAGGCGATAGGGGTTCCGGTGGCCTTTGATGCCCAGCGCTACAAGGTGGCGGAAGAAGATGGAGCCTCATCCCTGCAGGCCTTGAAGAAGGCCGATGTTTCTGGGTCTTTAGCGGAGACTGAACATGAGTGAAAACAAAAACATGGCTTATTGGGGAGCGCTGGCGGCAAGGGCCATCCGTGACCCGGCAGCCCTTACGGAACTATACGAGTATTATTTTCCCCGGGTGTACCAATACCTGCTGGGCAGGACGAAGGACAGCAGCCTGGCCGACGAACTGGTCAGCGATACCTTTATCCGCATGTATCAGCATCTGGAACAGTTTGACCCGGGCAAGGGCGCTTTTTCCACCTGGCTCTTTCGCATCGCCCAGAATGTGCTCAATAAATACTATGGCAGCAAGCCCTATACAATGCATGTTCCCTGGGAGGAGTCCTTCGACCCGGCAGATGACCGTCAGGAGACGCCTGAAGGACAGTTCTTGACGCGGGAAGGCACCGAGGAATTGCGGGCCGCCATCCTGCAGCTGCCCGAGCGGCAGCAGAAGATTTTGGAGATGGCCTACTGGCTGGAAATGAATTCCACGGAGATTGCCGAACAGCTGGGCATGGCGCCAAGTTCCGTCCGCGTAGCGTTGAAACAGGCGCGGGACCGGCTCAAAAAAATTTTGCAAAAAAAATAAAAAAAGCCATAACACTTTGGCTGGTTCGCGGATATAAAGAACAAAGCCGAAGTGATAAAGCTTGGACGACAAGGAAAGGAAGATTTATATGTCAAATCTCGAAAACAAAAAGATGGATCTTGAAGAACTGAATGGCGTAGCCGGCGGTACGATTATCGAAACCGTTGCCGACAGCAGTGAGCTTTATAAGCGCGGCCTGCTCGACAAGGAATATGCTGACTGTGCATCTGTCCGTGACAAACTCCATGGCATGGGCTATACTGGTTATGAAGACAAGGGCGGCCTGGCCAATGGCAATGTCTACACGGACAAGCAGGGCAACGTCATTACCCGTCAGCAGTTCTGGGCAAACTTCGATGCGGAAAACGGCACGAAGGTCATCCGTGGCGGCCAGCTGGATGGCTTAAAAGACGCATTTGGGGTAAAGGTGTAAATAACCGATAAATTAGGGATAGCCTGCGGCAGAATATGTCAGCAGGCTTTTTTTACAAAATCGTATAACACTTGCACCCCTTCCGGGATATAAAGGACAAAGGCAATAGAAAGGGAGGGGGAAAATCATGGAAAATAAAAAGCTGAATCTGCAGGAATTGGAAGGGGTAGCCGGCGGTTCGTCTTATGAAACTATGGCCGATGCCTCGGAGCTTTATAAGCGCGGACTGGTGAGCAAGAGTTATGTCAGCCCTGCAGTTGTTCGTCAGACACTGCGCAGCCTGGGCTATACCGGTTTTACCGATAATAACAATCCGAGCAAGGACAACATCTACACGGACAAGCAGGGCAACGTCATTACCCGTGATCAGTTTTGGGCAAAATTCGATGCGGAAAACGGCACGAAGGTCATTCGCAACAGCCGTACGGATGGAATACTCTATCGTATAGGCAGGTAAGAAAAATAGCTGTAACACATTCACCCGTTTCGGGATATAAAGGATAAGAAGAAAAATTGAAGGAGTGATTGGCATGGATGATAAGTTGTTGGAGCAGGAACTCAGGCAGTTTGATTTTTCCAGCTGCCATCCCGTGCGGGAGCGGCTGCTGAACAGGCTGCTGGCGATGCAGCCGCATAACAGCCGCTGGCAGTCGGCAAAACTCAGCGACGAGGAATTGGACTGGGTCGCTGCAGCAGGTGCACAAAATGTGGATAAAAATCCGTTTAAACCAAAGGAATAACGACGAAAGTGGAGCCTTAGGAAAGGCTCCCTTTTCTTTTTTTGTATTTTTTTTGGGAAAGTTATAGCATTATGCGCCGATAAATGATAGAATTAAGGAGTATATTTGTGCAAGTTAGGAATCCATGTGGACGTAATACCGTTTCCACAGGATATAGAATACAAACATCATGGGGGTTAACGCTGTGTTTGAACTAGAGGAAAACGGCCTGGATCAGTTGGCCAAGATTAAAGTAATCGGTGTAGGCGGCGGCGGCAGCAATGCCGTGAACCGCATGATAAATTTCGGACTGCAGGGAGTCGAATTTATCGCAGTGAATACGGATGCGCAGGCGCTCTTAAAGTCGCTCGCGCCCAAGCGCATGCAGATTGGCGAGAAACTCACCAGGGGATTAGGTGCAGGTGCTCGTCCGGAAATCGGACAGAAAGCGGCCGAGGAAAGCCGCGACGATATTTTGGAAGCGCTGCGCGGGGCGGATATGGTCTTTGTTACTGCCGGCATGGGCGGCGGTACGGGTACCGGTGCAGCACCGGTGGTTGCCGAGTGTGCCCGGGAAATCGGCGCGCTGACCGTTGGCGTGGTGACGAAGCCCTTTGGCTTTGAAGGGAAGAAGCGCGAACGCAACGCCGAATCCGGCATTGCCAACCTCAAGCAGCATGTGGATACGATTATCACCATTCCCAACGACCGCCTGATGCAGGTCGTGGACAAGAAGACGCCAATCACGCAGGCCTTCCAGATTGCCGATGACGTGCTGCGCCAGGGCGTCAAGGGCATTTCTGACTTGATTGCCCTGCCTGGCCTGGTAAACCTGGACTTTGCCGATGTGCAGAGCGTAATGAGCAATGCCGGCTCTGCCCTGATGGGCATTGGCGAGGCATCCGGCGAGGGTGCAGCAATCGAGGCAGCCAAGGCTGCTATCGCTTCCCCGCTGCTCGAAACCAGCATCGATGGTGCAAGGGGCATCCTGCTCAACGTTACGGGTGCAGAAGAAAATCTCAGCATGTATGAGATTCAGGAGGCATCGGAAGCCATCCATGATGCAGCCGACAGCCAGGCCAACATCATCTGGGGTGCATCCATCGACAACACGATGGGCGACAAGGTACGCGTTACGGTTATTGCCACGGGCTTTGATGCACCGGAAACCATCGGTGTGCAGCCGCAGGCAGCACCATCCGCAGCCCAGCCGGTTATGCCCAATACGGGCCTTAACCTCGGCATGCCGAATCCGGTTGCGCCGAACCCGGTCGCGCAGGCAGATACGCAGCAGACGGTAGCACCGGCCGCCGATTTCATCGACATCCCGGTCTGGATGCAGAAAAAATAATGCATTAAATAAAAAAATCATTGACAAGCGTTAAGATTGTGGATATAATATATCATGTTCTTAACGCTTGTTGCGTTATATGGGTAGGTGGCCGAGTGGTTAAAGGCAACAGACTGTAAATCTGTCATCTTCGGATTACGATGGTTCGAATCCATCCCTGCCCACCACTTTGGCGGCATAGCTCAGTTGGCTAGAGCATGCGGTTCATACCCGCAGTGTCAGGAGTTCAAATCTCTTTGCCGCCACCAAATAAAAAGTCTTGAGCACATCTTGCGGGGTGTGCTTTTTGTTTGCGCGGCTTTTGGGTTACAGCGTGCCGGGAAGGACGCCCGTGGGGATAATATTGCTTTTGTCCGCTTAGACAGGCTTGTCAAACGCTTCCAAAAGCAACATTATCCCCACGGGCTGGGACTTGCCTTGTATGAGCAGTGATAGTGCGTGCTGCGAAGGACGCCCACGGGGATAGGATTACTTTCGTTCACTTAGACAGGCTTGTCAAACGTTCCCGAAAGCAATCCTATCCCCGCGGGCTTGGGCTTGCCTTGCGTGAGCAGTGGTAGTGCCTGCTGTTGAAGGCCGGCTTGTTGGTGCAGATGCGAATGAGCTTGTCGCCGGGGGCGGGTGGGGGACGTTTTTCCGACGCGTTTGACAAGCCTGTCTAAGCAGAGGAAAAATATTCCCCACCCGCCCCTGGCGGCACCACGAACTTTGCCACGAATTATGCCACGAACTCAAAATTAGTTCTAAAGTCCCTAACGCATAAGCGTTTTTTATCATTTTTTTTTCAGAAATGAGGGCTATAATATAATGCGTTATTGGTAAGATTGGAATGGTGGCATTGAAACGCAGAGATTTTTTGAAAAACTTAATACTGCTGGGTACAGGCTCGGCCTTGCTGCCACAACTGTGGACTGTGAAGGCAGCAGAGGCGGCCTGGAAGACGGATGGAAGTGCTGTGGGGGGACGTGACCCCTTGCTGGGCATTCCCATTCAGGAGACGGATTTTGAATTTTCTTCTCTGCAGAATCGTGAAACGACCGATGCGATTGTTATCCATCATGTGGGGAATACCAACCGGGATGTGTCGGCGGCGGAAATCGACCGCTGGCACAAGAACAACGGCTGGGCGGGGATTGGCTATCACTTTGTTATCCGCAAGGACGGCACCATTGAGAGGGGACGTCCTATGGACATGCTCGGCGCACATTGCTATGGCGAGAACTGGCATACCATCGGGGTAAACATCGTGGGCGAATTCGACGGCCATGAGCCGGAACCGGAACAGATGGCAGCTGCGGCAAAACTTTTGGCGGCACTTTGCCGCTATTATGGCATTGAGCCGGACCGCAAGCATATCGTCGGCCATCGTGACTTCAATTCGACCGCCTGCCCGGGGCAGAATCTTTACGATAAGCTGCCGCGATTGGTGACCATGACCAGAAAATACTATTAAAGGCTGGTGGGAAAATGCGTTACCGCTGGTTTGCTGACAAGGAGAGGGAGACCGATGAGTTCGGCGTGCCGGTGAGCCGGGCCGAGCATGACGAGGTCCTGCATCCGCCAAAGGCGCCGCTTTATCAGCCCAAGGAAATGCTGGCGATTGCCGTGGTGGCCTTTATCCTGCTTTATGAGTGGCTTGCAGGCGACAGCACGGTGGTCATGTATATGTGCGTATCCTTTCTGGCCTTTGAGCTGCGTCCGTTGGCCAAGGCCTGCCTGGGAAAAAATGGCCGGGCGGCAAGCAATGCCTTGGCTGGGTTCAGCATAGCGATGTTTTTGGGGACATTGCTCTGGGCTTTTCTGTAATTGATTTTTTATTAATGTAAATTTTCAGTCAGTTGCCAAAAATATTTATAAAAATTTATTTGTTTTTTTTTCAGTCAGAGGCAGGAAATCGCTGCTATAAGGCGAATATTAAACGATAAGAGATTAATTGTTAGTGAAAAGCAATCAGTTTACCGTTGCGTTCTGTTTCTGGCGTGGTATATGTCATAATAGCATGACAAATGTAATATTTTTCATTTCTGCACAAAATACATAGAAAATAGCAGAAAAATTGTATACTAACAGATGAAAATCTGTTAAAATATATATAAAAAGTAAACCGTAGTCGAATAAGGGGAGATTATTGTTTACTATGATATCCAAGGGGGATTTTTTATGAGAAAGACAGAATGCTTGGCCATGATTTTGGCTGGTGGTCAGGGCAGCCGCCTCGGCGCGCTAACGAAGAAAATTGCGAAACCAGCTGTGCCGTTCGGGGGAAAGTATCGCATTATCGACTTCCCGCTCAGTAACTGCGCAAATTCCGGCATTGACAAGGTCGGTGTACTGACCCAGTATCGTCCGCTGGAACTGCACAACTATCTGGCTTCCGGCAGCGCCTGGGACCTGGACCAGAAAAATGGCGGTATCTTCATCCTGCCGCCGTATGCGCGTGAAAAGGGTGCAGACTGGTATCAGGGCACGGCAGATGCCATCTATCAGAACCTCAATTTCATCGATTTAGCCGATCCGGAGTATGTACTCATTCTGTCTGGTGACCACATCTACACGATGGATTATTCCTGGATGTTGGAAGCCCATAAGATGAACAAGGCTGAGGCAACGATCGGCGTTATCGAAGTTCCTTGGGAAGAAGCACCGCGTTTCGGTATCATGAACACGGACGAGACGGGCCGCATTGAGGAATTCGAGGAAAAGCCGGCCAAGCCGAAGAGCAACCTGGCCTCCATGGGTATCTATGTATTCAATAAGAACTTCCTCAAGAAGTATCTTGAAGAAGATGCTAAGGATGAAACCAGCAGCCATGACTTCGGCAAGAACATCATCCCGAAGATGCTGCAGGACAAGGCACGCCTGTATTCCTACGCCTTCGAGGGCTACTGGAAGGATGTGGGCACGATTGAAAGCCTCTGGCAGGCCAACATGGACCTGCTGCAGGACCAGCCGCCGTTTGACCTCAAGGGAGAGAAGAAGATCTATTCCTCCAATGAGTCCATGCCGCCGCATTACATCGGCCCGGATGCCAAGGTGAAGAACTCCATGATCAGCGAAGGTTCCATGGTACTCGGCGAAGTGGAAAATTCTGTTATCTTCCCGGGTGTGCGCATCGGCAAGGGCGTAAAGGTAACCAATTCCGTCATCATGCCGTCCACGGTTATCCGTGATGGCGCTGTAGTGGATTACGCCATCCTGGCACAGAATTGCGAAGTAGCTGCCGGTGCAAAAGTTACGGGACAGCTGGGCGCTATCACGGTAGTAGCCGAAGGCGAAACCGTTGAAGCAGAAGCCAGCGGCAAGCAGGCCGGCTGAGCCTTTCCCTATCGTTACAGCCTAGATACAGCAAGGAGTGGAAGAAATTGAAAGATGTAATGGGGATTATTAATCTTCAAGAAGATAATAAATTAATTCGTGAACTTACGGATAAGCGAGCTGTGGAATCCATGCCGTTTGCAGGCCGGTATCGCCTGATTGACTTTACGCTGTCGAGCATGGTGAATTCCGGGATTTTGAACGTGGGCGTTATGCTCCCGGACAAGCCGCGTTCCGTGCTGGATCATCTTCGTTCCGGCAAGGATTGGGATTTGGCCCGTCGCCATGACGGCCTGTTCTACCTGCCGTCCCCAAGTGAAGAAGAGAGCATCCGTAAAGGCGATTTGAAGAATTTTTATCATAATCTGGATTTCTTCGAGCATAGCAGCCAGAAATATGTACTCCTGACCAGCGGCAGTTTCGTTTATAACGTGGACTTCTCCCAGATGCTGCGCTTCCATCAGAACACCTCGGCGGATATCACGATGGTGTACTACACGGCAAGGGAAGAGCAGCCGGGCCGCAATGTGGTCTTGGAGACAGCAGAGAACGGACTGGTAACGGATATGGCCGAAAAGCCGGCCGTTTATGATGGCTCCAAGGTAGCAATGAGCGTTTACCTCATTGAGAAACGCATTTTCGTTGAACTGGTGCGTTACACCTATGAGCATGGCGGTCAGGACCTCCTGATGGACGGCATTATCCGTCGGGCTTCCGAGTATAATATCTATGCTTGTGAGCACGATGGCTACGTTGCCCATGTGGATTCGACCACCGCGTATTACAAGGCGAATATGGATCTTCTGCAGCCGGAGGTTTGGGAGGAGCTCTTCATGGGCCAAAATTCCATCTACACCAAAGGCAAGGATGAAGTACCAGTTCAATATAAGGAGACAGCAAAGGTTAAAAATTCGCTGATTGCCAATGGCTGCGTTATTCGCGGCGAGGTCGAGAACAGCATTTTATTCCGTGGTGTCACCGTAGGCAAGGGCGTAAAAATCAAGAATTCCATTATCATGCAGAAATGTGATATTCAGGATGGTTCCTTGGTGGAAAATGTCATCTGCGACAAAAACGTGGTTATTTCGAAGGAAAAATGGCTTAAAGGGGCCAATAATTACCCGCTGATTATCACGAAGAACGTCGTAATCTGATATTTAGTAAGGCCGTTGTAATGAGGCAATATGCCTGTAACGGGCATAGAACCAAGTTATGACGGCCTTTATTGTTGTGTTGGGGCTGAAAAAAGGGAGTGTTTTTTTTGGCAAAGAAGAAAACGAATGTTAACGATGCCGAGTTTAAGAAAATTAAGGAAAATTTGAAAGCCCGGTTCATCAATGCTGCACATATCATGTGGGGCCGTGAGCTGGACGAATTGTCGGAAAACGAAATCTATCAGACCGTAGCCGCTGTGGCGAAGATGTATATTTCGGAAAATTGGATTAAGACCAACAAGGCTTATATGGAACGTGAGGAAAAGCAAATTTACTATTTCTCCATTGAGTTCCTGATGGGCCGTCTCTTGAAATCCAATCTGATCAATCTGGGCATTGAAGAAGCGGTTAAGGAAGCGCTGGGCGACTTCAAGCTGAACCTGGACAAGGTTTACGAAGAAGAACCCGATGCCGGTTTGGGCAACGGCGGCCTGGGCAGGCTTGCTGCCTGCTTTATCGATTCCATGGCAGCACATCATCTGCCGGGCCATGGCTGCTCCATCCGTTATCAGTACGGTCTGTTTGAGCAGAAAATCATTGACGGCAACCAGGTAGAAATCCCCGACAACTGGCTGAAGAACGGCTTTGCCTGGGAATACCGCAAGCCGGATAAGGCCGTGGATGTCAAGTTCTATGGCAATGCCTACATGAAGGAAATGCCGGACGGCAGCCTGAAGCTCGTTCATGAGAACCCCATGGTGGTTATGGCTGTTCCTTATGATGTGCCTATCGTTGGCTATCATAACAACACGGTCAACAATCTGCGTCTTTGGAATGCAGAGGTTAATCGTGACTTCTCCGATTATGGCTATCTCACGCAGGAGCAGATTCGTCAGAAGAACGAATACCGCCTGTTCGTCGAGAGCATTACCCGTTACCTCTATCCGGATGACAGCACCTGGGAAGGCCGCAAGATGCGCCTGATTCAGGAATACTTCATGACCTCTGCCGGCGTGCAGAGTATTGTCCGTCACTACAAGAAGACGGGCATGAAGATTCGCGACCTGAGCCAGAAGATTGCTATTCATATCAATGATACGCATCCGGCAGTAGCTGTTCCGGAACTTATGCGCATCCTGATTGATGAAGAAGGTCTGGAATGGAATGAGGCATGGGCAATTACCAAAAATACCATTGCTTATACCAACCATACCATCATGCCGGAAGCACTTGAAACCTGGCCGGTGGATATGTTCAAGGAACTTCTGCCGCGCGTCTACATGATTATCGAGGAAATCAACCGCCGTCATCTCGAAGATGTGCGCGACCGCTATCCGAACAACGATGCCAAGGTACAGGCCATGTCCATCCTTGAAAATGGCATGGTGCATATGGCACGCCTGGCCATTGTCGGCGGTCACAGCGTCAACGGCGTGGCCAAGATTCATACCGATATTCTGAAGGCATCTACGCTGCATGATTTCTACGAATACAATCCGAAGATGTTCAACAACAAGACCAACGGCATCACGCATCGCCGCTGGTTGATGGGCGCTAACCCGGAACTGGCCGGACTCATTGATGAGACATTGGGCAGCCGCCGCTGGCACCGCTATCCGGAACAGCTGGACCTCTTGAACGACTATGTAAATGACAAGCCGTTCCTCGCGGAGCTGGGCAAGATTAAGCATCTGCGCAAGGAACGTCTGGCGCAGTATATCCTGGAGCATAACCTCATTAAGGTAAATCCGGACAGCATCTTTGATATTCAGGTAAAGAGAATTCATTCCTACAAGCGTCAGCTGATGAATATTCTCCACATCATGTATCAGTATCATATGCTGAAAACCAGCAGTGGTTATGATATGCTGCCGACTACCTATATCTTTGGCGGCAAGGCTGCACCGGGCTATTACATCGCGAAGGAAACCATCCGCCTGATCAATTCTGTAGCGGCGAAGGTCAACAACGACAAGTCCATCAAGGATAAGATGAAGATTGTCTTCATTGAGAACTTTGGCGTGTCCATCGGCGAAATCGTTTATCCGGCAGCCGATGTCAGTGAGCAGATTTCGACGGCTTCGAAAGAAGCTTCCGGTACCGGCAACATGAAGTTCATGATGAATGGTGCCATAACCCTGGGTACGATGGATGGTGCCAATGTGGAAATCCGTGAAGCCGTTGGCGGCGACCATGGCGGTGACGAACACTGCGTTATCTTTGGACTGCGGGCAGAAGATGTACTGACCTACTATATGACCGGTACATATTCTGCTTGGGATGAATACAACAGCAACGACATGGTGCGCTTCGTCATGAATCAGCTCATTGACGGCACCTATGGGGATTTCCATTCCCTCTATGATTATCTCATCCACGGCAATGATGAGTTTTTCATCCTGAAAGACCTGAGCTCCTATGCTTGGGGGCATGAGGAAATCATGCGCCGTTACAAGAATAAGCTTGGCTGGTTGACGTCTTCGGCCATGAATATCGCCAACTCCGGTCAGTTCTCCTCTGACCGTACCATTGACGAATACGCAAATGAAATCTGGCATGTAAAACCGGTCCGCATTTCGTAAAAGGCCAAGGGGGATTACATTGAAAACATCGGATTTGAGCGAGTTTGACCGTTACCTGTTTCATCAGGGAACGAATTATCACGCTTATGAAATGCTGGGGGCACATTTTGTCAAACAGAAGGGCAAAAAGGGTATCCGCTTTGCCGTCTGGGCACCCCATGCCAAATCGGTAAGCGTGGTGGGCGACTTCAATAACTGGGATACCCGGGTGACGCCCATGCATAAAATCGGTGATGGGGAAATCTGGACGGCCTTCGTGGAAAAACTGGGGGAGGGCGAACTCTATAAGTACGCCATTGAACCCCAGTGGGGCGGCCCTCATATCCTGAAGGCTGACCCGTATGGCTTCTATGCGGAAAAGAAGCCGCAGACGGCATCCCGCACCTTTGACATGAACCATTATCAGTGGAACGACGATGCCTGGAAGGTACAGAAGAACAAGGAATCTTCCTATGACCGTCCCATGCTGACCTATGAGGTGCATTTTGGCTCCTGGCGGCGTACGGCAGATGGGGAATACCTCACCTATCGGGAGGCTGCCGACCAGCTTATCGCCTATGTGAAGGACATGAATTATACCCATATCGAATTCATGCCCCTCTGTGAGCATCCCTTTGATGGTTCCTGGGGCTATCAGGCCACGGGCTACTACGCCGTGACCAGCCGCTACGGCACGCCGGATGACTTCCGTTATCTCGTGGACCGTGCCCATCAAATGGGCATCGGCATCATCATGGACTGGGTGCCGGGTCACTTCTGCAAGGACGAACAGGGGCTGCGCCACTTCGATGGGCAGAACCTCTATGAGTCCGACAACGTGCAGCGGGCCGAGAACTGGGAGTGGGGAACCACGAACTTTGACTACGGCCGCACGGAGGTGCAGAGCTTCCTGATATCCAACGCCATGTTCTGGTTTGAGGAATTCCATATTGACGGACTGCGCATCGACGCAGTAGCCAATATGCTCTATCTCGACTATGGCCGCAAGGATGGCGAGTGGATGCCCAACAAATACGGCGATACCGGAAATCTCGAGGCCATGGATTTCCTCAAGAAGCTCAATGAAGCGATTTTCAAGTTCCATCCTCAGGCGCTGATGATTGCCGAGGAATCCACTTCGTGGCCACTGATTTCCCGGCCGGTCTATATGGGCGGCATGGGCTTTAACTACAAGTGGAACATGGGCTGGATGAACGATATGCTGAAGTATGTGAGCCTTGACCCCATTTATCGCAAATGGAACCACGACAAGGTGACCTTCTCCTTCATGTATGCGTTCTCCGAGAACTTCGTGCTGCCGCTTTCGCATGATGAAGTGGTGCACGGCAAGTGCTCGCTAATCAGCAAGATGCCTGGCGATTATTGGCAGAAATTTGCCGGACTCCGTAGTTTTTTTGGCTATTGGATGGCGCATCCGGGCAAGAAGCTGCTCTTTATGGGCGGCGAATTCGCCCAGTTCAGCGAATGGAATTTCGATGATGAACTGGACTGGAAACTGCTCAAGGAATTTGATATGCATCGCAGGATGCAGGCCTATTCCAAAGCCTTAAATAAATTCTATGTGGATACCCGCGCTTTTTGGCAGGTGGATTTCGACTGGAACGGCTTCCAGTGGATTGACCCCAACGACAATAACAACAGCATTGTGTCCTTTATCCGCAAGGCAGAGGACCGCAATGACTTCGTTATCGTCATCAGCAACTTCACGCCGGAGGTTCACACCGGCTACCGCATCGGCGTGCCCGCCAAGGGCAGCTACATCGAGGTCTTCAACTCCGATGGTGAAGATTTCGGCGGCAGCGGCGTGTGCAATGCCGGGGAGATTATGAGCCAGGACAAGCCCTGGCACAATCGGGAACAATCCATTGAATTGACGGTTCCGCCGCTGGCGACCATTTACCTGCGGCTCAAGCGTCAGGACGGTTCGGGCGTATCCTTTCCGGAAACCGATGCACAGATTGAAGCCAAGGGCTTTGAACTGAGTGGGGAGAAATCCTCGGCAGCGGTAGCGGCCAAGACCGCCCCCAAAAAGACCACCACAAAGAAGACAAGCAAATCAAGCAGCAAAACGGCGGCTGCCCCCAAAGCCACCAAGGCCAAGGCACCGCGCAAGGCTGCAGCCCGTAAAGGAGCGGCCAAGACTCATACAGAGGAAGCCGTAGTGAACGCCTGATACGCAGGCGCTAAAGGTTAGGGAGGAAATCCGAAATGAAAGTTCTTTATGTAGCATCGGAAGCAGTACCTTTTGTCAAAACGGGCGGCCTGGCAGATGTAGCCGGGTCCCTGCCCAAAGCACTCTTGAAGGAAGATGTGGATATCCGCGTCATCATGCCGAAATACGGCGCGATTGGCAAGGAATATATCGACAGCATGGAACATGTCTATGACGGTGAACTGGAAGTTGCCTGGCGCAGCAAGTACATCGGCCTGGACAAGCTCGTTCTGGAAAATGTTACCTATTATTTCGTCGATAATCAGGAATATTTCAACCGTGAAGGATTCTACGGCTATGATGATGATGCCGAGCGTTTCTCCTTCTTCAGCCGGGCTGTGCTGAACCTCCTGCCCGCAATGGATTTCTGGCCGGATGTCATTCATACCAACGACTGGCATGCAGGCCTTGTCAATGTGTTCCTGAAACTGGAGCACATGGAAGATGAGCGCTATCAGAACATCAAGACGCTCTACACCATCCACAACCTCAAATATCAGGGCGTGTTCCCGAAGGACATCATGCCGGACGTTTTGGGGCTGGATTGGAAATATTTCAACAACGGCGACTTGGAATTCTTCGATGCCGTAAACT
The DNA here is from genome assembly GCA_902785885.1 of Pseudoselenomonas ruminantium. GTDB lineage: Bacteria > Bacillota > Negativicutes > Selenomonadales > Selenomonadaceae > Selenomonas_A > Selenomonas_A ruminantium_M. The sequence continues at coordinate 5,547 of CADAAS010000004.1, read as the reverse complement.
TCATGAAGGGCGGCATCATCTACGCCGATTACGTTTCCACGGTCAGCAAGACCTACGCCAAGGAAATTCAGTACGAATACTTCGGCGAACACTTGGACGGCCTGCTGCGCAGCCGCAAGGATGACCTCTTTGGCATCGTCAATGGTATCGACTATGATGTCTATAACCCCATGACGGACAAGAACCTGTTTGAAACCTATGATGTGGACAGTCCGGACCGCAAGCGCGACAACAAGGTGGCCCTGCAGAAACTCCTGGGCCTGCCGGAAGACCGCCGCATGCCGGTGGTTGCCCTTGTTTCCCGTCTGGTTGCGGCCAAAGGCCTTGACCTCATCGTGCGCATGATGGATGAAATCCTCATGCACGAAGATATTCAGTTCATCGTGCTGGGGACTGGTGACAAGGAATACGAAGATTGGTTCAAGGGGCTGGCTTGGCGTTTCCCGCACAAGGTTTCCGCCAACATCCGCTTCTCCAATGAACTGGCGCAGCGTATCTACGCCGGTGCGGATATCTTCCTGATGCCGTCCAACTACGAACCCTGCGGCATTGGCCAGATTGTGGCCATGCGCTACGGCACGATTCCGGTGGTTCGCGAAACGGGCGGCCTCAAGGATACGGTGCAGCAGTATGATAAATACACGCAGACCGGCAATGGTTTCGTCTTCAGTGATTACAACGCACATGAAATGATGTACGCGCTGAAGAAGGCACTTGGTTCCTATGCCAACTATGCTGAATGGAACCAGATTGTGCATAATGCCATGGAGTCAGACTATAGCTGGACCAACTCCGCGAAGGAATACAAGAAACTCTATGAACAGCTGAAAAACAAATAAGTTCTATCTGTAAGGTGGGGGCGGCAAGGATTTGCCGCCCTTTGCCACCAGTAAATGTTTTTGGAGGAGGGGTTTCATTGCTTGCAAAAAATGAGGTTGAGCATAACTCCCACAATGTGTACTATCGCAGCCCGTCCGGGGCTGCTGAAGCAGGGAGCACGGTACGGCTGGGGCTGCAAATCAAGTCCAAGCAACAGATTAATCAGGTCTTGCTAAGGCTCTGGCAGGACCAGCAGGGGGAAAAACTCCTGCCGCTGGCCAGCAAGGACCCGCAGGGCGCAGAGACACGTTATTTTTCGGTAAATTTAGAAATGCCGGAAAAAGGCTGCCTGCTCTGGTATTATTTCATTATCTCCTGCAGTGACGGCACCTGCTATTATGGCAACAAGATGGAGCACTGGGGCGGACAGGGCGACGTCTATCCCAACGTGCCGCCGTCCTATCAGATTACGGTCTACAACAAGGGCGCCAAGACGCCGGACTGGTTCAAGCACGCGGTCATGTATCAGATTTTCCCCGACCGGTTCTATCGGCAGGGTGACAAGCTGATCGAAAAAGAAGGCGCGGTCTATCATGCCAGCTGGACGGATGATCCCTGTTATTACAAGGACCCGGACACGAAGGAAATCGTCTCCTATGACTTCTACGGCGGCAATATCGCCGGCATTATGGCCAAGCTCGATTACCTGAAGGAGCTCGGCATCAGCGTCATTTATTTCAATCCCGTGTTTGAATCGGAAAGCAATCATCATTACGATACCGGCGATTATCATAAGATTGACCCCATTTTGGGAACGAATGAGGAGTTCCATGATCTGGTGGAACTGGCGAAGAAAAAAGGCATCCGCATCATTTTGGACGGCGTGTTCAGCCATACGGGCAGCAACAGCCGCTACTTCAACCGCAAGGGCAAGTATGATGGCGTGGGCGCCTTCCAGTCGCAAAAGTCGCCGTATTACGACTGGTATAATTTCCGCAACTTCCCCTATGAATACGAATGCTGGTGGAACTTTGACACCCTGCCCAACGTGACGGAAACCACGCCGTCCTATATGGACTTCATCTACCGTGCACCGGACAGCGTGCTCCATCATTGGCTGAAGGAGGGCATTGCCGGCTGGCGCCTGGACGTCATCGATGAACTGCCCGAACCCTTCTCGCAGGGGTTCTATGCGGAACTCAAAAAGACGGACAAGGATGCCGTGATGATTGGCGAGGTCTGGGAAGATGCGTCCAATAAAGTCGCCTACGGCTCGCAGCGCAAATACCTCTGCGGGCAGGAAATGGATTCGGCGATGAACTATCCGTTCCGCAAGATTCTGCTCGATTTCCTGCTGGGCTATATCACGGCCCAAAATGCCATGATGCAGTTTGAGAGCCTGCGGGAAAACTATCCGCCGGAAAACTTCTATGCCATGATGAACCTCATCGGCAGCCATGATGTGCAGCGCGCGCTGACCATCCTGGGCGAGACGCCCTACTATGACGGCATGCCCGCCGTTGAGCAGTGCCGCGCCAAGCTTTCGCCGGAGATGTACAAGGTCGGCAAGGCCCGCCTCAAGATGGCGGCGCTGTTCCAGATGGCCTATCCCGGCGTGCCCTGCATCTATTACGGGGATGAAATCGGCATGGAGGGCTTCAAGGACCCGACCAACCGCCGTCCTTACAAATGGACGGGCGGTGATGAGGAACTGCGGGAATACTACCGGACCATCATCAAGGCGCGCAATGAACACGACGCCCTACAGACCGGCGAACTTCTGCCGCTTACGGCAGAAGGGGATGTGCTGGCCTTTGCCCGCGTGGTGCGCAGCGGCCATGATGTCTTCGGTGCGGATGCGGATAACGGCGCCTATATTGCCGTCTTTAACCGCAGCCGGACGGAACGCCATACGGTGGTGCTCGACATCAGCGACTTTGCTGACGGCACCTTTGTCGATATGGTGACCGACCAGGAGCATACGCCGGAACGGGTGACCTCCGTGCGCGGCAAGCTCACCTTGAAGCTGCCGCCGCTTTCGGGCCGGCTGCTCGAATACGAGCCGCTGCCGCGCAAGTTTGAGCGGGGCGCAGGCATCCTGCTGCATCCGACCTCCCTGCCGTCCAAGTACGGCGTGGGCGATTTGGGCAAGGAAGCCTATAAATTCGTGGACTTTTTGGCTGCCGCCGGGCAGAAGGTCTGGCAGATACTGCCGCTGGGACCTGTGGGCTTTGGCTACTCGCCGTATCAGTCGCCGTCGGCCTTTGCGGGCAATCCCTTGCTGATCGATATCGACGAACTGCTGCAGCATGAGTGGCTCACGCCGGCCGAGGCGCGGGTGCCCTATACCAGCAAGTCTTCCTTTATCGACTCTTCAAGCTCAAATGCTTCAAGCGGGCCTGGGCGGCTTTCCAGAAATCCGAGGACACCGAAATAAAGGGGCAGTTCCAGGCATTTGTGGAGGAGGAGGCCTACTGGCTGGACGATTATGCCCTCTTTGATGCCGCCAAGAAGGAATTCAAGAACAAGGCCTGGTTCCAGTGGCCGGAACCTATTCGCAGCCGCGATGCCAAGGCCCTGAAGAAACTGGCGGAACGGCTGGCGGATAATGTCGGCTATGCCAAATTCGTGCAGTTTATCTTCCATAAACAATGGCATAAACTCCATGAATACGCCAAGGAAAAGGGCATTCAGATTATGGGCGATATGCCCATCTTCATCTCCCATGACAGCGCCGACGTTTGGGCCAACCAAAAGCTCTTTGACCTGAATGAGGACGGCACGGCCAAGACCGTTGCGGGCGTGCCCCCCGATTACTTCAGCGCCACGGGCCAGCTCTGGGGCAATCCCCAGTACGACTGGAAGGCCATGGAACAGGAGGATTATGGCTGGTGGAAGAAGCGCTTCAAGAATCTGTCCAAGCTCGTGGATATGGTGCGCATTGACCACTTCCGCGGCTTTGAGTCCTATTGGGAGGTGGACGGCAAGGCGGAAACCGCCATCAACGGCCATTGGCGCAAGGGGCCGGGCAAGAAGTTCTTCGATATCATCAAACAGGAAATCGGCGATATGGAAATCGTGGCCGAAGATTTGGGCATCATCACCGACGAGGTGGAGGCCCTGCGGGAAGCCTGCGGCTTCCCGGGCATGAAGGTGCTGCACTTCACCCTGCATTTCAACGAGCAGGGAAGATTGGGCTTTGTCGCGCCGGAAAACAGCATCGTCTATACCGGCACGCACGACAACAATACGACTGTGGGCTGGTATGAACACGATATCGACGAATCGACCCGTGCGGCGGTGGCCTCGCTCTTGCACAAGAAGATGGACCGACCCAGGGATATCGCCAAGGGGCTGCTCAAGGTCGCCTGGGCCTCCGAAGCACGGCTGGCGATTGCGCCCATGCAGGACCTCTTGGGGCTTGACGAACGCGGCCGCATGAATACGCCGGGCACGGTGGGACTCAATTGGAAATGGTGCCTGAAGCCTGATTATCAGCTGGAATTGGAACCGGCGGAAATCAAGGCTATGTGTAGGAAGTATGGGCGCTGTTAAGTTGACATCGAGGTGCTAAGACGCCCGCCGGCTGATAATACTTTCCCTCTGCTTAGACAGGCTTGTCAAACGCGTCGGGAAAGCCTCATCAGCCGGCGGGCTTAGTGCATGTATTACATGGATATGTAAAGGCGCACGGCGGCCGGTAATGCCTTTCCTTCGCCATAGACAGGCTTGTCAAAAGCTACGGAAAGGTATCACCGGCCGCCGCGCTTAGTGCCTACAATTATATCTATATGCTAAGGCCCCCTCGGGCTTAGTGCGTATCATAAAAATAGCATTTGCCTATTTTGTAGGTAAATGCTATAATGAGCATAAAGAAGGTGCCGCCTGGCGGTCACCCTCACAGTTGAAACATTATGTTATAAACCGCTACAGTGGCCAAACTAGGAGCGGTTTATTTTTTTATCTCTATGAGAATGAGCAGGATTAAGAGTAAAACAACGATTAACTCATTCATAGGCGAGCACCTCAGTTCTGAGGGCAATTATTAACCGCTAAACAGCACCATAATCAGTATAGCAGAAAGGTCTGTTGTGTCAACTGCTTTATCGTTCATCATGGTGCTAAGACGCGCGCCGGCCGGTAATGCCTTTCCTTCGCCATAGACAGGCTTGTCAAAAGCTGCGAAAAGGCATCCCCGGCCGTTGCGCTTAGTGTGTACTAATAGGTATTATTTTTGACGACAGGATTTGATTATGGAACGTTTGTTCTGTTGCCTATCCTTTCCGGCTTTTGGTCGGAATTCGGCAAAGACCTGTATGCTTGGGTAAAAACTAAGCTGCTTGGATCGTTTCTTCGGTTGATACTAGACCAAAACTCGTAGCAAGCATGAGAAAAAGCCACCTCTGCAAAGGTGGCTTAATCATGAGTTTTGTTGACCATCAGATAGCCGTCTGGTGAGTCATTTGTTTGGTATTAACCATTCGAACCTTACCCGAAAGGTGTTGGGCGACCATCATTGTGGTTCGTCCTTTTCTTATGCTTAATTATGCTGTATTTATAAGCAACCTTAACAAATATTATTAAAGATTTTTATAAATTTTATTGTTCATTAACTACTCTCGACAAGCCGAGTATCGGATAAGTCCGCACCAGGCAAGCGGTCTACGCAGCAACTACCACAACTGGACGCAGCACTACGCCCTCTATCCCATAGACATTAGCTATTTG
>CADAAS010000003.1 GCA_902785885.1 Pseudoselenomonas ruminantium | reverse complement strand
ATAGGCCGGGTGTACATAGCCTTCCGCAATTACGCGGACAGCCTCGGCCTCGTACTTGTCAAACATCTCAAACAGCAGTTTTTCGTCGGAGAGATCAAAAGCATAAGCGGACTGCTCATACTCATTCTGATGGAACACATCACCATAGGTGTAATCGTCCGTCCACTGAATGTCGTAAACATTTTCGACCCCCTGAATGTACATGGCAAGACGTTCCAGACCGTAGGTGATTTCCGAAGCTACAGGCTTAACGTCCTGACTGCCCACCTGCTGGAAGTAGGTGAACTGGGTGATTTCCATGCCGTCGAGCCATACTTCCCAGCCCAGGCCCCAAGCGCCCAGCGTCGGGGATTCCCAGTTATCCTCTACGAAGCGGATATCGTGCTGTTTCGGGTCAATGCCGAGACGTTCCAAGCTTTCGAGGTAAAGTTCCTGAATGTTGTCCGGAGACGGCTTCATGATAACCTGGAACTGATGATGCTGATACAGGCGGTTCGGATTATCGCCATAGCGGCCATCGGCAGGACGGCGGGACGGCTCAACATAAGCCACGTTCCACGGCTCCGGGCCAAGTACACGCAAAAAGGTCGAGGGGTTCATCGTGCCCGCACCTTTTTCGACATCATAAGGCTGTGCTAAGATGCAGCCCTGCTCTGACCAGAATTTCTGCAGAGCCAGGATGATTTCCTGAAATTTCATAGGTACAACTCCTTTTTCTCCTGTTACGGTTGACAGTGCTTATACTACAAAAGCCCCGCCCCCGTAACGCCATCGTTACAGGGACGAGACTCAAAATCCCGCGGTTCCACCCTGATTGGTTTCTATATAATAGAAGCCCACCTCAAAGTTTTCTCTTGTCTTTTGCTCCAAAGTGCCCTTCACGCCCTGACCGGCTTGCACCCTCCCGGACTCGCTTAAATTGCGCTACTCCTCTTTTTCATCGCTGAGGTCAATTTTAGCAAACTAAGCCCGCCATGTCAACCGCTAAGCGCCCTAACAGGGCGTATTTTCACAGCGTTCGCTCTTTCTTTATGATGGAGAAATAATTTTCCGCAACTAAACCTCTTTCTTATGAAGGAAATCCGTTCCAAAACGCGAATATACGAGGTAGCAATGTTAGCTATAGTTAAGGAGGTTTGGCAACCATGGGCAAGCTTGAACTAAGCAAAGGACAGTTTTTGCATCGCAAGGGCGATACAGTGAAGGATATTGCCATTATCCTCAAGGGAAGCTTCACCCTCTGTTACGGGGATGAAGTCCAGCTCACTGCGGGCAACGGAGCCATTATCGGCGCTTTTCATCCCAGTGGCGGGGAATACGAATACGATTACAAAGCCGCCGAGGACTGTACCCTATTCACCTACGATTACAATGACGAGGATGACCTGGCTGCCGCCATTGCCGCTACCCCCTCCATTGCCCCGGTCATGGTTTCTGCCAGTATCAATTTAGCCACAGATTTAATCAATACCCTCGACGAATTTTATAACAAGGCGCAAAATCTCTGCGACAGCATGAAAAGCGATTACAGCGATTATAAAAACATTTGTGCCACCTTAATGATTCAGCCGCAAAAATTTGACTATGTAAACGACCTGACAGCCCCGGACAAGCCCGCCATGCTCACGGGCTGGCAGGCAGCCCTTTGCCGTACCTGCCAGGAAAAAAATGAACTGCTGCGAAAGGAATGTTATCCTGCCGATATCCATTTCTGCATAGGCGCCATCATGCTGGCCGCCCGCCTCGCCCAAGCAGTCCATCCCCAGATTGACTTCATCACCGCCTTTATCCAGAACACCCATGCCGCCACCGATGAATTTACCGCCGAGTACCGCGCCCAAAAGGCAAAACTGGACGAAGCCCATCGGCAGGAGGCACTGGAAGCCGGCAGCGGCAACATTCCCAAAATCACCAACGCCCTGCAAACCATCCTGGCCTTTGCCGGCATTGGCCGGGATATCGGCGACCCTTTGGCCAAGGATATCCGCCTGTTTATGAAAGCGCCGGACAAGACCGAAAAATCTGCGGAAATGCGCCGTCTGCGCGGCGATATCACCAAGAACTTCTTCACCATCTACGAGGCCGCCTTCTTCAAGAGTCTGGAAACCGACAGCATTCCCGCTGAGGTCAAAATGTTCTTCCTCTTTGGTTTTATCGACGAAGAACTGGCCGGCGAGGAAAACACCGCCGCGATTTACAAGGCTGCACTCTTATGGGAGGACGACCCCGATGACCTCATTATGCCCGCCTATAACTGGCTCAAAAAAATCGCACAGGGACAGGTTCCTCCATCTAAGGACGAATTTGATAACGATTGGCCGGACCATTTGAAGGAAGAAGTCCGGCAGGGGAACTTAAAACAGCCCGAAGCCGATGTCATGCTGAATGACCCCAAGGCTATGGCCCGCTTTGAAATCAACAATATGATTGCCAACGCCAATAAAATGACCTACGGCAGCATTTTCTCCTACATTCCCGCTTTCTACGCCCAGGCGGTATCCCGCCCGTTGGAAACCTGCCTGTCCACAGTAGAACGAGTCAGAACAGCGCTTAACCACATTCGGGAAATCGACTTTGGCTGCTTCTACCGCCCCGCCTTCACCACCTATCCTGAGCTGAAAATCAACCGTTATGACTATAACCGGGAAGTGCTCCCCTACATCATCCTCATGCCCAACTACGGCAGCCGCGGCCTGATGTGGCAGGAAATCGAAGGGCGCAAGCGAACCACGCCTGCCCATATGGTACTGTCCATCTTCCACTCAGCTGATTTGGAAACCACCCTTATCCGCATGTGCGCCCAGTTCCGTTGGGAAATGTGCAAGCGCATTCAAGGCGTGCACTACAGCGATGTGACCGAACCGTCCCTCACCGCAGAATACTGCAACTACCTGCAGTTCTACAAGAAAAACTCCACCCTGTCGGCGGATATGAAGGAAAAAGTCAAAGCTGCCCTAAAGCGCAATGGCAACAGTTACAGCAAGGTATTCGCCGCTGAATACGAACAGTTCGTCAAAAATGAATCCGAAGGGTTGCCGCGCCTTAACAAGGTCTCACGGGAAATCCTGTTCAAATACTGCACCTTCGGTCGCAGTTACCGGGATACCCTGTCCATTAATCCTCAGTACAAGCCACTAATTGACCGCTGGAACATCGCCCATGATGAAAAACTGCGCACCTTTGAACTATTTACGCGCAGAATCCTCGGCCAAATACCGGAACTGCCTGAGGAAATGAAAATTGAAGAAGAATATTTGAAACTGTAACATCAAAATAAACAGCGGGGATTTGACCGGTCAACTTGACCAGTCAGATCCCCGCTTTCTTGTTGACTTGTCAAATATCATTGTAAAAGCGACAACACACTAGCTGAAGTTTGATTGGCCTGGGCCAGCATGGATTGAGCGGCTTGCGCCAGGACATTGCTCTTGGTGTAAGCAGTCATTTCCTTGGCCATATCAGCGTCCCGGATTGTACTTTCGCTGGCTTGGGTGAACTCATTGGCGGTGACGATATTTGCTTCGGTGGAATCCAGCCGGGAGATATAGGCCCCCATGGTGGTGATTTCGTCAAGAGCGTAATTGATGGCATCGTCAATAACCCCCAACGCCGCCGTAGCACTTTCTCGGGTAACAACACTTGCTGCATCAATCCCCAAAGCTTTTGTGCCATGATGAATGACCAATGGATTACCTTTCCAAATATATCCTGTATAGGTCACACCTTCATCATTCCAGCCAGTGTCTACATTTCCCACTGTACCTGTATAGCCCCTGCCAATATCTTCACCATAGGTACTCTTTGCTGTGACATCCGCATCTTTGCTAACTTTTATACTCGCAGCATGCGCACGACTTGCTCCACTGCCAATACCAGCTCCATAAAGAGACTGTGCATCTACCACCGCATCCTTGCCAATAATGATATTTCCCACTTGATTATCGGCACTTGTTGTCACACCTGATGCCACATCCGAAAGTTTTAAGCCGGTACTACCTATCCCCGCTCCAGTCGTTGAAACGCTTTTAATAGTACCACCGTTAATGATTATATCCCCCATTCTACTACTAACGCTCGTTCCGATACCTGCACCATCATTATTGATGAAAATATCATAAGTACCACTGTTAATGGTTAGGCTTCCCGTTGTAGTTTGATTTTGGTCTACACCAATCCCCGCACAACTCATGTTTCCTGTATTACGAATGTTTAATGACCCCTCCCCTTCCATTGTCAATCCATCGCCTATATTGATAACAGCCTTGTTATAATCAATAGTTCCCGTATAATTTATAGTATTATCTCCTACTAAGGTTAAATAATTGTTGCTTCCTTGAAATTTAATAATTGAACCATCCCTCGTATTATGGATATTCAGATTGTTAATCCATATATTAGCTCCACCACCAGAAGGGCCGACGATATATACATCGCGAAGCTCTGCACCAGGGTTTTGTTGTCGAATTTCGATATTTTGCACGCCGTTTGCAACTTGAATTGTTCCGCTAAAGCCCGAAGGAATAACATATACACCGTCTGATGTTATGGTGTTACCACTTATCGTCGCTGTTCCAGTAGGCTCACTCTTTGTGATATTGGGAACCCGTTTTCTTCCATACCGCCCATCCAACAAAATTTTTCCATTATAATTGGTTTCTGAGGCAATAGCATCGATATTGGCCTTACGGCTGTCGAACTCCTTTTGAATGGTTGCGCGGTCAAGGTCTGTATTATGGTCATTGGCACTATTCAGCGCCAGTTCCTTTAACGAACGCAGTTCATCAATGATGTTTTGTATGCCGCCTTCGGCAACATGCAGAAGAGCTTTGCCGTTTTTGACATTTTGCTCATCCTGATTAAGCCCCCGAATCCGCACCCGCATTCGCTCGCTGATGGCGTAGCTGGAAGCATCATCCCCAGCACTGTTCAGTTTCATGCCAGAGGAAATCTTTTTCAAGTCCTTTCCAACCTTGCTGATATTTTTGTTGAGCTGTCCCAACGTCAACATGGCGCTGGTATTGTTCATTATGGTCATAGCCATCAGACCTCACCCCCTGCATGGTGGTGAAGCCAAATATGTTTATATTCAAAGGAGCATTGTGTTCGGGGGGGGGGACTCGAACTTGACAACCATAATTCCAGCCTCCTTGCAAGTTACAACATAATAGCCGAAAATCGCTCTTATGTATATATCGTTGTTTTATGCGGAAAATTAAGCCCAAAATTTGCCAAGCCTTTCTATCCACTTCACAATCAAGCATAAATTGACTTAGCTTACTAAACTTTGATTATCCACGAAAAACAGCGCTCCCCGACTTTTAAGCGCTTCTTAGCGCATAAAAGCCGAATATTTCCTCTTTTTGAAAGTTGCGCCTCTCCTTTTCTTATGCGATAATAGGCACATAAGAAGTCAACTTGAGAAGGATATGGCTGGGTTCCTGAATGGGAGTAGGCTTATGGCTTAGAATTCCTTTGCCCCTGGGGTTGACTTCCCTAATTTGACCTTCAGGCTCTGAACAATATGTTCAGGGTCTTTTTTTATCGCATCTATAATGAGAGTAATTGCTTTATCGCTATATGTATACAGTTTATTTTGTCCAGATTCATATTGATAACAATACTCATGTTTCTGTTTTAAGTCATAGAAGTCTACAAACAACTGGAATATATACGAATTGAACGTATGCCGTTTATGTTCATCATTGGGACTGGGATTAATAAACCTGGGAATCTCTTTTTGAATTTTCTTATTGATAATTTCAATACAATCCTTGGCACGATGGGGACATGCTTTTTTCATATCACGCAATTCCTTGATAATAAATGCGGCATGGTTTGCATCTTTAGCTATGGTGAAAGACGCTGTTGCCTGTTTTTTATTTTTCGTAATGTAATAATCGTGCCGTACCGGTATAGCATACTTATTGTTGTCCACCATATTGATTGTCTGGCCAATATTTGACATGGCATGAATTATCTTATCCGCAATTTCCTTAGGATACCGCGCTTTTACTGATTCCGAAGTCAGCTCATTCATTTTCACGGACAATGTTAAGAAGTTGCTCCCTAGCTTCTCGGTAATATCCACCTCGAAGTATTGGAGCAGCTTATTTATGTAGTTCAATACGCAGGACTGAAAGAGCGGTACATATATTTGCTCATATTCTTCTGTAATATAATGTGTACTTGTGTTGCGCAGTTCAATGATTTTTTCCAGATTTCTCCGCAAAGGATCCTTATCATTCGTAAAAACCGTCTTAATACAAACACTCAAAGATTTCGTCTGTCCACTATCGGAGTAATAAATACTATCTTTTCCATGCTTTTTTATCATATATGCCTTTAATAACAACTCCCATGCATTACAAATGAAGAAACTGAAACCTTCTACCCGATAACGTATAGTAGGTTTGTTATAAATTTCTATCCCCACAATAAAAGCTTCCTGACTCTTCTGTACTAACTTATTAATGATAATGTCATTATCCATAGTATCCCTCCTCTGAAATTCATCTAATAGTTCCTTTTCTTTCTAATTTACTCTCAATTATTAGAAATTGCAATAACTTTCATTTTTTTACTCATAGCCCCGACCAACATACCGATTAAGTTAGCGACCAAGATAAAATGTCAAAATACTAAATCAGCCGGATTGACTGGTCAAAAAATGACCAGTCAATCCAGCTGATATTATACAGCTCTCTCAAAACCCCGCCGTCTTATTTTCCACCATACGGAAGAGTTCGGATTCTTCGGGGATTTGGGTATAGTTCAGGATTGCCTTATGCAGGCCTTTTTCCTGAATGGCGCCCTGTACTTCCTGTGCTTCTTTATCGCCATCGTAGTCGAAGTGGAAGGCGGCACCGATTACGGTCGCTAGTGCCGAGGGTTTCTGGCCCTGCGCCAAAAGCTGGGTAGCCGGGCTTACAAGGCGGTCTTTGGCGCCGAGCTTGCGTTTGGGGCCGCGGGCTACTCTTGTCACTTCGTCGCTAAGATGCGGGTTTCTAAAGCGGTTTTCGGTGGTCTTAACATATTCTTCATGCTTTTTGGGGTCAAAACCAAACTTACGCACGAGCAAGTCCCCTGTTTCCTGCCAAACCTTGCGGGCCATATCCACGATGTTTTTATCCTGCATGGCGCTGTAAATGTCCTTGATGCCTTTGCGGTAAGCAAGATACGCAATGGAGGCATGGCCGGTATTTACGGTAAAGAGCTTGCGTTCGATATAGGCTTCGAGGTTTTCCACCCAGGTCAGGCCCTCAATCTGCGGCGGTTCGCCTTTGGCCTGGGTCACGTTGGCATCCCATTCGGCGTAGGGTTCAACCTGCACGAGCAGGGGGTCGTCATTTTTCTGCAGGGGCACGATTCTGTCCACAGCGGCATCGGGGAAGCCAATATATTCAGCCACGGCTTCTTTGGCTTCTTCCGGCAGGTTTTCTTCGACAAAACCTTTGAGCACAGTCGAGCCGCCCACCATATTTTCACAGGCGATGACGTTCAATGGCTGCTGATTTACCTTCACGCGTTCTGCAAGGCCTGCCGCCAGATTCGGCGCAATGAATTTCAGGATATTCGGGCCGATTGCCGTCGTGATGATATCGGCTTCGCAGATGGCCTTAGTGAGTTCTTCGGGATGGGCGGCGCTGTTGATGGCGCGCACATGTTCCACATGGATGATTTCGGGCTTATCCCCCACGATTTTGATATCGTAAGCACGGCGCTCATTGATTAAATCCACGAGTTCTGCATTGACGTCCACAAACGTCACTTCATAGCCGGAACGCACGAGGAGTTCTCCGATAAAACCTCTGCCGATATTGCCTGCACCGAAATGGATTGCCTTTTTCATTTTCATTACCTCCAAAATTTATCAAAAAAATAGTCCCTTTTCCACAGGGTATACGCCTGCGCGGAAAAGGGACATGTAATATTCAGATTTGATTAGTTTGCCAAAGCGAAACGTTCATAGAGCACGTTGGCGTCTTTGGTGTTGTAGAGTTTTTGCAGCTCTTCATCACTGCATTCATCCATCGTTGCGGCGATGTTAGCGAGGATGGAGAGATGGTCGTTGTCCTTGCCGGCAATGCCCACGAGGATATGGGCGGTGTCGTTGCCGAACTTGATGCCTTCGGGATACTGGAGCACCACGATACCGGACTGGCGGATGGTATCTTTGACAGCGGCTTCGCCATGGGGAATGGCAATGCCTTTGCCCACATAGGTGCTGATATCAGCTTCGCGTTTGAGCATGCCTTCGATGTAACCTTCGTCCACGAAACCTGCTTTGACCAAAGCCTTGCCGGCGGCGGTGATGGCTTCTTCCTTGCTCACACTTTTAAGGCCGAGCTGGATATTCGTGAGGTCCAAAACGTGTTTTTCGCGGGAACCGGACTGACCGGCAGCCATTACGCCGTCCATCTTGTTTTCGGAAAGGCGGGCGATAATCTGTTCAAACACATCATTCTGCGTGAAGTTGCGCACGAGGATATGTTCAGCCTGCGGGGAATCTTCCATAGCACGCTGTGCCAGTTTTTCATGGGTGACGACAATCTGCGCATCCTTGGGGATATTGCCGATGGCGGCGTTGGTTACGGAGATATGCGTGTAACCTGCATTGCGCAGTTTCTTGCGCAGGCTGGCGGCACCGAGGGCGCTCGAGCCCATGCCTGCATCGCAGGCATAAACGATATTCGTAAGTTCACTGCCGCTGATGCGTACAGCACTTACGGCTACCTGACCGCGCTGTTTGCGTTCCTGCATAGCTGCTTTTGCTTCTTCGAGGGATTCGCCGCTTTCTTCCGTGGCGGAAACTTTAATGAATACCGATGCTACGGCACAGGAAACCACCGTGGCTACGAGGAAGTCTGCCATATTGGCGATAAAGACGCCTTTCGGGGTCATGGCGAGAACCGCGATAATGGAACCCGGAGAGGACGGCGCGATAAGGCCGCCGCCTAAAAGCTGCAGCGTTGCTACGCCAGCCATTCCACCGGCGATAACGGCAATCAGGAGTACCGGCTTCATGAGGACATAGGGGAAGTAAATTTCATGGATACCACCGAGAAGGTGAATAATCATCGCACCGGGGGTGGAATCTTTCGCCATGCCTTTGCCGAAGAACCAGTAAGCCAGCAGTACGCCAAGGCCGGGGCCGGGGTTTGCTTCGAGCAGGAAAAACATGGACTTACCAAATTCTTCGGCCTGCTGAATGCCCAGCGGCGAGAGCACGCCATGGTTGATGGCATTGTTCAGGAACAAAATCTTAGCCGGTTCAATGATAACGGATGCCAGCGGCAAAAGACCTGCTGCCACAATGCCTTCCACGCCAGAGCGCAGTACACCATTAGCAGCCAGCACCACAGGGCCGACGCCGACAAAGGCGAGGACGGCCAAAACACCGCCCAAGATACCTGCCGAGAAGTTATTGACAAGCATTTCAAAGCCCGTGGGAATCTTGTCCTCAATGGCGGCATCGAATTTCTTCATCAGGTAGCCTGCCAACGGCCCCATAATCATGGCACCCAGGAACATGGGAATGTCAGCACCGGCGATAACACCCGCCGTGGCAATCGTACCAACCACGCCGCCGCGATGTTTGTAAACAGCCGCACCGCCGCTGTAACCTAAGAGCAGGGGAATGAGCCATTTGCTCATGGGGCCGCCCACCTGCGCAAGGTATTCATTGGGCAGCCAGCCCGTGGGAATAAAGAGCGCCGTCAAAAAACCCCAGGCGATAAATGCACCAATGTTCGGCAAAACCATACCGGACAAAAACCGGCCAAATTTCTGCATTGCTTCCTGAAAACCCAAGCCCTGTGCAGAACTCGTCGCTGTACTCATGGATTATCCCTCCATCAATTCCTTGTATTTCTTGGCATGAAACTGGCGGAAAATGCGGATTAACTCGTCATGGATAAGCCGCTTATCCCCTTCATGCAACACTTCGATAAAGCCCCACCGTTCCAGTAGAATGGCGGATATATAACCTATTGTTTCCAGTTCATACTGACTGCATTCCTTCGGTGCCACCATCACCGCCGCCGTGCGGATTTTCTCCGTGGGTTCGGCGGGATAGAAGAAAAAGTCACCGACATGGACAATGCCAAAATGAATTTCCTGTACATAGCTGCTGCGGCAGTGCAGCAGAATCATATGATTGCCGCTGACCGCTGTGCTGCCCTTGTCTTCCCGGGCCAAAAGTTCCCGGGCCACATTCTCCGCTACCTGCTTATCCGCGCTTATGAGCCTGCCGGCCAGCCGGGAAATCTCCTGCACCGTCATGGACTTTGCATCCTCCGCGAAGAAAAAACTCTCGATAAGGGTCAGGATTGCCTGTTCGTAAGCACCCATGATTTTAAGGGCGCTTACAAAATCCGGCTTGGTGGCGGTTGCTGGAACCTCTGCCCGTTCGGCGGGCAGCTGCTTGTCGAGCAGGCCGTCAATTTTTTCCTGGTCGGCAGGTGTGAGCAAAGCGCTAACCACCACTACCGGCAGCGGTACATGCGGTATCGGCACCGTCGCGATGATAAAATCGGCTTCGTGCTCACGGAAATAAGCGGGGGTAAGCTGCATGGTGGAAACCATATCGTGAACGATAATATTGTCATACTGCTGGCGCAGGCGGCTTGCGAGCAAGCGACTCGTGCCCATCCCCGTGGGACACGCCACAATCACACGGCGCTGCAGTTTCTTGAGCGTCTGATTGTCGTTGAGCGCCGCACCCAGATGCATGGCAATATAGGCGATTTCCTCCTCCGGAAATACGATATCCAGCTCCCCTTCGATATCCTTGACACTGGCTGCCGCCAGCTGCATAAGCTCCGGATAATTGCTGTTCATCTCACCGAGCAGCGGATTGCGTATCGGCATCCCCATTTTTAACCTGCTGATGGACGGCCCCAAATGATTGACCAGCCCCGTCAGCAGTGCCGAATTGCGATATAATTTCTGACCACTGATTTTTTCCGCCGCGCCCATCAGGCTCTTGGCCATACGCACCAGATGGAAGTTATCCAGTGACGCGGGCATGCCCTGTGGCTGGTAGCGGCTGCGGGCGCCTAAGATATGCATGGCGATGTAGCCTGTCTCCGCCTCGTTTATCGTGATGGCAAATTCGTTAGCGATTTTCGCGCCCAAATCTGCCGCCAACTTAAATTCAGGTTTCGACTGTAAATCCGCCAGCACCTCGGGTGCCAGTTTGATGGGTTCGTGGCGCCGAATCCTCTGTACCGCCAATGCCAGATGCACCAACAGCCCCACAAAGGCCTGGTCGGACAGCCGCCCATCCAAAGATTTTTCCGTTTGCCGGATTAAGCGTTCCAAACGCTGAATGATTTCTTTATCGACTAAATCCAGCAGGTGGGAGGAAGCCATGCTCACCGCCTGTCCATCCTCAGCCAGATTGGCCTGTACAAGCGATAACAGCTCCTGCTCACCTACATTTTCATAAATATACGCTACGATTGCCTGCCGGATACTTGCTTCTTTGCCTTCGATATAGACACCCAGACCGGGTTTTCGGACAAGTTTCAGCCCATGTCCCTTAAACCAGCTTTCCAGCCTGTCCAAATCCTTGCTGATGGTGCCATCGGTTACGCCTAAGAGCGATGCGAGGGTAAAGAGTTTTACCGGCTCTTGATTGGGAAGCAGCTGGCTGACGATAATCGACCGCCGCTCCTCCGGAGTAAAAGTCTTGTCATTCACCTGCCCTAAAAATTCCTTGAGCGAAGCCATCGCTTCGGCACCGCCGTCTATGGAGAAGCCCGCCCCTTTTTTGCGGGAAAGGTCAAGACCATAAGGCTTTAGCGCCTCTGCCACGGCTGGCAGTTCTCTTGATACGGTTTTCGTGCTGACGCCCAGCCTTTCGGCCAGTTCGCCTGCACTCTGGAAAGGATTGTCCCCTTCCGTCAAAATTTTTAAGATTGCTGTGGTTCGCTCACGCAGATTCATTTTCACTTTGCCTCCTATGATCACTCAGAAGCGTATCAAAACCGATTTAAGTAATTCGTGTTTCGATGGTTTTATTATACGGGTTATTCCGATTTTATACAAGTTAAAGACATTCAATCTTGTCCCGAACAGAATAGGACAAAAATAAAGAATTGACTGGTCAAGCGTACGAACTAGTCGTACAAACCAGTCAATCCTTCATTCGCTCTGTAATTTTCCTGCAGCCTGTTCATGACTGCACATCAACGATTTTACCTGCCGTTCCCGTTGCCTTGCTGGTGGAGTTTGCGGTATAGCCATCCGTTACGGCATCGCTTTTTTTCTTGAGATATGCTGCCGTAATCTTCTGGTCGTCTTCTGCGTTATCTGTAACCTTACGCAGCATTTCCTGGAAGGACTTTTTGCCCGTCTGATAGTCCTTGACCGAAGTATCCGCCTGCTCTTTGAGCGTTTTTTCCACGCTGATGCCATTTTGCAGGGCATTATACACCGTTCGATTAATGTCCTGCGGCTCACGAACAGGAGTGGCTGTATGCATGCCGGGATGTGGGTCAAAGGTTGAACGTATCCGTGGCATCTTCACGGAAAAATCCACAGCCCGGCTCATAATCCCCAATGTTTCGCCAATCGCTGCCATGAGAAGCTCCTCCTTTCTAGCCGTATTACTTATATTTATTTTATCATAATTATTTTTTCTAAGCAATACAACCAGACGGATTATTACCCTCCGTCACCTGTGCAGCAAAAAGGAGCTCTCTTTTTTCAAGCGAACTCCTTTATTGCAATTTACACTTTAAATTGTTTAATGGCGGTTTGCATATCCGCTGCCAGGTTGGCCAAGGCCTGCGAAGCTGCCGCGATTTCTTCATTGGACGCGGACTGCTCCTGCGTAGCTGCCGAAATCGTCTGCGTATCCTCGGCGGTCTTGCGGCTTATTCCATCAATGGAATCCACCGCCGTTACGATATTATTGGCCCCTGCAGCCACCGTATTTACCGAAGTATTGATTTCGTCCATCTGCTGTTTGATGCCATTGACCATCGTGAGAATGCCCTCGAACTGTTCGCCGACCTCACGAATGGCCGCCGTACCGGATTTCACTTCATCCGTGCCCGCCTGCATGGCTTTGACCGCCTCAAAGGTATCGCGCTGGATGGAATCAATGCGCGACTTAATCTGCTCAGCCGACTCCTGCGATTCCGAGGCCAGCTTGCGCACTTCCTCAGCGACCACCGCAAAGCCGCGTCCATGTTCACCTGCTCTGGCCGCTTCAATCGCCGCATTCAGGGACAGGAGATTCGTCTGCTCGGCAATGGAGGAAATCGCCTCCACAATCTGCCCAATTTGATTGCTGTTTTCCCCGAGTTTTTCCACGACATTAGCCGATGAGATAACACTCTGCTCGATATTGCCCATGCGCTTGACGGCATTTTCCATAAGCTGTGAGCCTTTCTGCGCGGCCTCAGCTGTGCGGTTGGAGGTTTCCGTAACGGTACGGGCCTTGTCCGCCATCGCCGTTACATCCGCATAGACATCATCCACATTTTTCTTGGCGCCGTTGATATCTTCGAGCTGTTTTTCCATACTGAAGGACACATTGCCCACGGTTTCCGCTACATGCACGGAAGCGTCTGCAGACTGATGTGCACTGGCGGTAAGTTCTTCGGAAGATGCCGCCACCTGCTCACTGGTAGCCGCCATCTTGCCAATCAGATTGCGCAAATTGGCACACATGGTGTTAAAGGCATTGATCAGCATACCGATTTCATCATTGGATTCCACCGGCAAATTTTTCACGGAAAGATTTCCATTCGCCATTTGTGTTGCATGCGCTTCCAGCAGTTCTACCGGCTTAATAATGCGGCCGGCAAAGCTCCGGCAGATGCCACCCGAGAAGATTAGCCCGATAACAATGAGCACGCCGAACACCATCTTCAAATGCGTAAGCGCGGCAAACACAAAGGAACTGGGCACAGAAATCCCCATAATCCAGCCTGTTGAAGGCACGGTCTGATAAGCAAAGACCTTATCTTCGCCATCGATGTTCGCTTCAAAATAGCCCTCGCCATTTTTGACCATTTCCTCAAAATGACTGCCCAGGCCATCAATTTCCTTAAAATTCTTCATCTGCTCACCGGCACCGGAGGTCGCGAGAATATTGCCACTTTTCTCCATAACAATACCCGCACCTTCACCGTGGTACTTCAATTTGTTTACCTGCTCCGTGATGGCATCCAGTGCGATATCCACACAGGTAGCCCCGATGAACTGACCATCGGCTTTAACCGGAGCGGCCACGGATACGACCAGTTTGCCTGTGCTGGCAGCTACATAAGCATCGGTAAAGAACACCTTATCCTTGGCCTTGGCATCCTTATACCAGGGGCGCTGACGCGGGTCGCGTTTTCCCGTCT
The DNA here is from genome assembly GCA_902785885.1 of Pseudoselenomonas ruminantium. Taxonomy (GTDB): domain Bacteria; phylum Bacillota; class Negativicutes; order Selenomonadales; family Selenomonadaceae; genus Selenomonas_A; species Selenomonas_A ruminantium_M. Next base: position 15,968 of record CADAAS010000003.1, on the reverse strand, counting down.
TATCGCCGGTGTAATACCCCATCCACCAGCCATCTTCCGTCGCACCGGTCATTTCCAGGATTTCCTTATCCGACATGGTGGTCCCCAGCGTAGCCTTGCTATGCATAATGTCAAAATTGCCATTCAGGCTGGTCATGTAGTTGGTCGTTGCCTCGCCAAAGGCCCGTTTCTCCCGCAGCCAGCCATCCAGCACCATTGCCTCGCGGGAAATCGTCGCCCGCAGCTCACTGTCCACGCTCTGATTCAGGTCACGGCTGGCCATAACGTAGCCGACGATGGCCACAATGGCCATTAACAGCCCCATTATGCCGGACAATGCCATAAACTTGTGTTTGAGACTCATAGTTCCCCCACCTTTCACCTTTCCTTAGTTATCCATCTACCTCCTCTTTTCGTCATACAGTAAAAAAATCCTGCCAAAAATCATATGTCTCACAATGAAATTTAGGAAAATTAATACAAAAGTCAAGCCCGCCCTGTGGGGGATGACTTTCTGCAGCGTTTGACAAGCTTGTCTAAGCGAAAGAAAGTTATTCCCCACAGGACGGGCGCCTTTGCACTTCATTGTAATGTTCGCACTAAGCGCGGTGACTGGTGATGCCTTTCCGCAGCTTTTGACAAGCCTGTCTATGGCGAAGGAAAGGTATTACCAGTCACCTCGCGCCTTTGCATATCTTTGTAATACCTCAAACCTTGCCCCCAGCCGCACGAATAATACTCTGTGCCACATCTTTAAGCGGCACACGCTTCTGCATGGCATACTGCTGCATCCGGCGATACGCTTCCTGTTCCCCCAGTTTATGCGCCGCCATGATGATGCCCTTGGCCCGATCGACCATTTTGCGCGTTTCCAGCGAATCCTTGAGCTTTTCCAGTTCGTCCTCCAGCCCCTGCATTTCCTGCCAACGGGAGAGCGCAATTTCAATCGCAGGAAAAAGCTGGCTTTCCTGCACCGGCTTTACGAGATACCCGAGCACCCCGGAGTCCTTGGCCTTATCCACAATATCGGGCTGGCTGAAAGCCGTCAGCAGGATAACCGGGGCGATTTTATCCGCATAGATTTTTCCTGCCGCCGTAATGCCGTCCATTTCCGGCATCTTAATATCCATCAGCACCAAATCCGGGCGGTGCTGGCGGGTAAGTTCCACCGCCCGCCGGCCGTTTACCGCTTCGCCCACGACTTCGTGGCCCGCATCTTCGAGCATTTCCCGAATATCCAGACGGATAAGGGATTCGTTATCGGCAATGACAATCCGTAGTGATTTCTTGTTTTCCTGCATAACTCATTCCTCCAAACTCGCCACAACCTGCCCCTGCGCCTGCGGCTTGGGCAGGACAATATACGCATGCGTTCCCCGGCCGCTGCTGTCATTTTCCAACCGGAAACTGCCCTCCAAATCGCCCTCAATCAAGGTGCGGATAATGGACAGCCCCAGTGACCGTGATTTGTCCGGCTGAAAATCTGCGGGCAAACCACAGCCATCATCATAGAAATCGAGCCGCAATTCTTCGTCAAGGTCCACCGTTAAGCCGACTAACCCTGCCTGCCGTCCGGCAAAGGCGTGCTCCACGGCGTTGATAATCAGCTCATTGAGCACCAGTGCCAACGAGCTGGCGTATTTCGGCGGCAGGCTTACCGCCTCGCCCACATACTCCTGCTGCAAATCAAAATCCGACGCGACCATGCTGGCCTTGACCTGGGCAAAAATCTCCGTCATAATCTGACCAAGCTCCATGCTCTCCCGCCCCTGCCGCGAGAGAAAATCATGCACCGCCGCAATGGACAGCACGCGGTTGACGCTTTCGGAAAGCGCTGACTTGACTTCCTCCGAACCGCTGCGCCGTGCCTGCAACCGCAGGAGGCTGGCCACCGTCTGCAGGTTGTTCTTGACCCGATGGTGAATCTCCTGAATCACTGCCGACTTGATGCGAATTTCCTGCTCCTTGGCCCGGATTTCCGTCACATCCGATAGCACGACAATCCGCCGCAGAAGCGTGCCCCCTGCCTGCAAATCAATCTGCCGGCGAATAAGCTGCAAACCGCCCGCCGAAAGCTCCTTCTGCCAGGGCCGCTCCCGCTCAAAAGATTCCCTAGTGACATGGCGCGTCAACTGCCGGTCAAACAAATGACAGCCCTTGAGACTGCCCACGCCCAAAACCCGGTAAATCCGCTGCGCCGCCGCATTGGCAAACACAATCCGGCTGAACTGGTCGGTAATCAACAGCCCGTCACTGGCCGAAAGCGGCATAAACGGCGCCAAATCCACATCACGCGCCGCAAAATTCAACACATCCTGCGTGGTCTTGATGAGATAGGAGAAGTCATCAATATTTAAGTGCTCCTTATCCACCTCAATGCTGATAACCGCAATCACATGCGCATTATCGACAATAGGGAACACATACATATCCACAAAATGCCCATAATCCTGCTCCCGCTTGCCATGCACGAACTGCGCGGATTGGAAAACCTCCGTGACCAGCGGCTCGGATAATGTATCGACCAAGCCTGCCGCCGCTTCCGCAGCGTCCTGCATATAAACCGTATGCGGCGTAGCCGTTGCCGTTATGCGCAACTTTCCCGCAGTTTCCGCCTGAATGTAGATAGCAGCATGACCATGGGCAAGATCAGCCACAAAGGGGAGAATTTGTTTTAGACGGTCCAAGATATTTAATTGTTTGGTTGTTAAATTATTGTTGGTATTGCGCATTTTTCCACCTCATTTACTTTGAAAAAAATGCCTAAAAACGTAACTTGGCGGAACAGAGATGTTTTTCTAAGCGGTGCGTAAGGGGCGGGGCGTGAAGAAAATATTTTTGCTTACCTCTGCCCTATCGGGAAAAGTCTACTGTTTGAGCGCAGCGAGTTTTGACTTTTCCCGATACTTAATTGAAAAGCAAAAATATTTTTAGCCCCGCCTCTTAGCGTAGCGTGAAAAATATCTCTGTTCCGCCATTGGAACGTATCTTATTTACTTATCTGTGAGGCTAAGCCCCGGCACCGCATTCAGGTACAAATCACTATACCCGCCATCGAGCGCCTGATAGTACCCTCTGCACCCAATCATGGCCGCATTGTCGGTACACAAAATCTTGCTCGGATAGAGGAACCTTACGCCCCGCTTCTCCGCTTCTTCACGCAGGCGGGCTTCAAGGCCGCTGTTAGCCGCCACACCGCCGGCCAATACCAGCGTATCGCGCCCGGCTTCCTTAACTGCCTGGAACGCCTTGCCCACCAGCACCTCGATAACCGAACGCTGGAAGGACGCCGCAATATCGGCCTTATTGAGCTCGTGCCCCTTCATCTTCTCACTGTTGATGTAGTTGAGCACCGCTGACTTCAGACCGCTGAAGCTGAACTCGTAATTGCCCTTTTCCGTAAGCGCCTGCGGAAAATCAATCGCCATGGGGTCGCCCTCTTTGGCCAGCGCATCAATGCGCGGGCCGCCGGGATAAGGCAGGCCCATCACGCGGGCAATCTTGTCAAAGGCTTCGCCGGCCGCATCATCACGGGTCTGTCCCATCATGCGGAAGCGGTTATAGCCCTGCACATCGACAAGCGCCGTATGACCGCCGGACACCACGAGCGCCATAAACGGCGGTTCCAAATCCGGCGCCGCCAGGAAATTGGCAAAGATATGCCCTTCCAGATGATTGACACCGATAAGCGGTTTGCCCAACGAGAACGCCAAAGACTTTGCCGCCGATACACCGACCAAAAGCGCCCCGACAAGCCCCGGGCCATACGTTACGGCCACCTGGTCGATATCCTTAAGTTCCACGCCAGCTGTGCGCAGGCACTCATCAATTACCGGCATGATATTTACGATATGCTTGCGGGAGGCGATTTCCGGCACCACCCCGCCAAATTTCTGATGAATGGGAATCTGCGTGGAGATGATATTGGCAAGAATCTCCCGTCCACCCCGCAAAACTGCCGCCGAAGTTTCATCACAGCTGGACTCTATTGCCAGCGTCAGCAGGTCTTCCTTTTTCTTTTCCATAAAAACTTCCGTCACCTTATCTATACAATCAGAGTTTCGTATTCCACATGATAATGGCATCTTCACCGTTATCCTGATAGTATTTCGGACGGCGGCCGGCTTCCTTGAAGCCATAACCCTTGTAAAGCGCCAGCGCCGGAGCATTGGTCGGCCGTACCTCCAAGGTCATGGCCGTTACGCCCTTTTCCTTCACCCGGTCGATAATCTCGCCAAACATCCGCGTGCCAATGCGCTTCCCACGATACTCAGGCAAAATCGCCACATTGGTAATCTGCGCTTCCTCATAGGAAATCCAGCAGCCCACATAGCCAATCACGCGCTCATTATCAAGTGCGAGCAGATACAAGGTGTTTTCGTTCTGCGCTTCCTTCCAGAAGGACTCCCGCGACCATGGAATGGCAAAGCAAGCCTTTTCCACAATTTCTACCGCGTCCGCATCTTCGGGAGCCATCTCCCGAAATTCCAGTTTATTCACATCTATACTATCTAAAGGAACAGTGTCCATTACATCTCCTCTTTCTTGCAATTACATTTCCTCAGTCGGCTTCGTGGCCTTCGCTTCTTCGGGATGACGCTTTTCCCAGAGCACTTCCGCTTCACTGCGGCGGATGTACACCGGTTCCAAATCCATCACGTTATCCGTTTCGCCGGCCAAAAGTTTTGCCTGCCCGAGCATGGCCACGCAGGCCGCCCGCGGCATGACGATATGCGGCATGGCTATGCTGACATTTGCCGGCAGTTCCATTTTGCCGACAATCTTTTTCTGTACGGCATCGCCAAGCAAAATGACCTGTTCGCCGATATGCGCACAATCGGCCACAATCTCACTGATTTTGGCTACCTTGACCGGTTCTACCACCTGCAGGGAAGAATTTTCCCAACGATAGCTTTCCACATAGGCATTGCCCTTCTGGGCATCTAACAGGCACATCAGCCGCACGCCCGGCACAGGCAGCTGATAGGCCAGCGCCTGCAGGGTCGAAACGCCCACCAGGGGAATATTCAGCACATAGCTCATGGCTTTCGCTGCCGCAAGGCCTATGCGCAGGCCCGTAAACGAACCGGGACCATTGCTTATGGCAATGCCGGTCAAATCTTCTTTTGCTGCAGCTGCCATTTTCAGCACCTGTTCAATATGGGGCAGCAGGGTTTCCGAATGCGTGAGCTTGCCTTGCATGGTCAGCTCTGCGAGCAGGCGCCCCTCATCAGCCACGGCTACGCTCGAAACCTGCGTAGCGGTATCAATGGCCAGTATGGACAAAGTCTTCCAACTCCTTTATAAACTCCTGATTCTTCTCGCCGATACTGGAAAAGTCAATCTGCCGTTCATCGGTGTTTTCGCCTAATTTACGAATGCGCACTTCAATATAATCCTCTGGCAGTGACTCCGGGAACTTGTCGGGCCATTCGATGACCACGATTCCCTCCGGCTCCTCCGTGTACTCATAAAAGCCGATATCGTCCAGTTCTTCTTCTGTTTCCAGCCGGTAGAGGTCAAAGTGGTAAATGCGGCAAATCCCTTCATAGACATTCATGAGGTTGAAGGTCGGACTCGTCACATCCCCCTCGACGCCCAAGGTACGCGCAAGACTCTGCACAAATAACGTCTTGCCAGCCCCCAAGTCGCCCTCCAGGCAAAGCACGGTTCCTTCCCGGATCTTCTGCCCCACCAGCTCGGCTAGGTGACCAGTTTCCTCGGGAGAACTTGTCATACAGGTAAACATAGTGTCCTTTCTCTCCTATAAAACAATTAAACATTATCTTTTTTATTGTAACACCATTGATTCCATTTTACCACCTAAAAATGGCCGCACTAATCAATAATTATTATCCGTTAATAATTATCATGAAAAATTATGTATTTTGATGTAATACTGAGAAATATGAAGTAATGGTAATATATTTTTCTATAATCGTCAAAAATGACCATTTATCTTTTGTATGCAGTCACTTATAATTAAGCCATGGTGATGAGCACACCATAAAATTGTATCTGATTAATGTGTAATATATTTTAGGAGGTAGTAAGATTATGAAGAAATTTGTTTGCACGGTTTGCGGTTATGTTCATGAAGGCGATGCAGCACCGGATGTATGTCCCATCTGTAAAGCCCCGGCCTCCAAGTTTGTTGAGCAGAGCGGCGAAATGAATTACGCCGATGAACATCATGTGGGTACGGCCAAGGATGTTGACCCCCGCATTATTGAAGGCCTGCGCCAGAACTTCACGGGCGAATGCTCCGAAGTCGGCATGTATCTGGCCATGAGCCGTCAGGCAGACCGTGAAGGTTATCCGGAAATCGCCGAAGCTTTCAAGCGCTATGCTTGGGAAGAAGCAGAACACGCTGCCAAATTCGCAGAACTCTTGGGTGAAGTCCTCACGAACGACACCAAGAAAAACCTGACCATGCGTGTAGATGCTGAACATGGTGCCTGCGCCGGCAAGAAAGAACTGGCAACCCTGGCTAAACAGCTCAACCTCGATGCCGTTCACGATACCGTACATGAGATGTGCAAGGATGAAGCCCGCCATGGCCGTGGTTTCAAAGGTCTCTTGGACAGATATTTCGGCAAATAAGCCAATAAGCAAATGACTTTATAAGTTGACCGGTCAAAATTGACCGGTCAACTTTTTTTATTTACCCCTTTCACACATATTTCCGCAGCTTTTCCAAGAGCTTGTCAAAATCAATGGGCTTGCTGAGATAGTCATTCATGCCACAGGCCATGACGCGCGCCACATCATCGGTGAATACATCCGCCGTCACCGCAATGATGGGGATGGTTTCTCCATCCGCTCTGCCGCTTCGCCGGATTGCCTGGGTTGCCCCATAACCATCCAACACAGGCATCTGCACATCCATCAGAATGGCCTTGTAGGTCCCCGGTTCAGTTGCCATGAACTTATCCACCGCATCCTGTCCATCTACTGCCGTATCAATGACAAAACCATACTGCGTAAGAATGGTCTCCGAGATCTCACGGTTCATTTCATTGTCTTCAACCAGCAGCAGACGCATACCGTCCCACGATACTTCCTTCTGTTCTTTTTCCTCCGCTTCCACAGGAATATCTGCGCCCACCTGCAAAGGCAGGGAAATGTAAAAGCTGGTGCCCTCATTCTGGATGCTGCGCACCTCAATCGACCCCTGCATCATCTTCACGAGATTCTGCGTAATAGCTAAGCCTAAGCCGCTGCCGCCATGCTTATGTGCCACCTTGGCATTTTCTTGCTCAAAGGGCTTGAAGATGTTTTTCAGATACTCCTGACTCATGCCAATGCCGGTATCGGTGATTTCAAAGGTGGTCATCACCACATTGCCGGGATGGAGTACCTGCCGGATCATAAATTCGATTTTTCCCCCTTCCGGCGTGAACTTCACCGCATTGGAGAAAATATTCATGAGTACCTGCTTGACACGCATGGCATCCCCGATTACATGGCTATGCGGCATCTGTTTATCGTCAATCACCAATTTAAGCTTTTTCTGCTCCAGCTGCCCATTGAAAATCGTCTGCATCTCCGTCACAATATCCTGCAGCGAAAATTCCTCGTTCGCCAATTTCATTTTGCCCTGCTCAATGGAGGACAAATCCAAAATATCGTTGATTAAGCCCAGGAGATGATGTGCCGCAATCTGACTCTTGCCAATCAGCTGCCGCAAATCCCGTTCATTGTTATCCTTCTGCTCGCCCAAGGTCAGATAACCGATGATGGCATTGAGCGGCGTACGAATTTCATGGCTCATGCGGGAGAGGAAATCCCCCTTGGCAGCACTAGCATGACGGGCCGTTTCCAAAGCATCCTTCAATGCCTCCCGCTGTGCGATATCCTTGCGCCGCAAATCATCAATATCCTGACGGTAGAAGTAGAACCCCGCCAGCTCCCCCCCCTCATAATACGGTTGGAATTGGGCGGCAAAAAAGCGATAGCTGTCCGGGCCATCCTGCTTGCGTACCTCACGGTAATAACTGCGCTTTTGGGCAAAAGCCTCATGCATTTCCTTATCCCACTCGCCATCCGGCATGAAATTAAGTTTATCCTCCGGATGCAGGTAACCGGTATAACGCTCAATTGTATGCGGCAACATATCCACGAACACATGACCTTCCTCGTCGATATGGTATTCTGTCGCCGTATGGTTTTTCAAATCCACCTTGACCACCATTTCATTGAGGCGGCAAATATAGCTCATCACCGCATCAATTTCCTGACGGCGTTTTTCGTCCTGCCGCAAGGCATTATTGCGAATCACCGTAACCAAAACGAGACCAGCCAGCATCGCCAGCAGGATTGCCAGCAAAATAAATTGCAGCGGATAACTGTAGAGCATTTCCTCCCAGCTCAGACTCCGGGGCTGCACATCGGTGTAGCGGTGCATAATATCCTGCATTTCCACCGAATCCATATCCGGCATCGCCGCCGATAAGACCTCCATCAGCCTGTGGTCAAGAGAACTACGGATGCCCAGCCGCATGCTCATGGACCGATTGGGCACAATGGTGATGCGCAGGGAATTATGTTTATCCTCATTCACATATTTCTCGCCAATGAGTCCGAGGGTATAAATACTGGAACAACGCCCGGACTTCAAGGCGGCCACTGCCTCCTCTGCTGTATCGTAATCCTGTTCCGCCACATTGTCCGGCAGCTGGCCTAACATCGCCAGCTTGCGTTTCAAATTGGCGGTCATCCCTACAGCGCCATCCATGCTCTCATTTTTCATCGAAATCTGCACAATGGAGGCACGCAAAATCGCCTTGGATAACTTATATCCTACTTTTTCTGCTTCATAAGCACTGGAACTCATGCCCAAAACAATGTCCGTCTGTTCGTCCCGCAGGAGTTTTTCATATTCTGCCTGATTCGCTGCGGGTATGATTTCGTATTTCAGCCCGATATTATCGGCTATCAGCTTAAAGACCTCCGGCAAAATCCCCCGTGCCTGTCCATCCTGGTCAAAATACGAATAGGGATTGGCATGGGGCATGACCACCACCCGGAATACACGGTCTGATGCCTGCAATTCACGCAGGAAGGACTGACTTTCCGGTGTCAGGGCCATAATGCCGCCTTCCCCATAGTAGCGTTTGGATAAAGCAACTTCCCAGCCGGGGTCGATTATCGACAATTTCTGCTGCGCATGGTCAATAGATTGGATAATTGCCTGCTTATCCGCAGTAGATACCACATAGAGCGGCTGCGGGTTCGTCAGTTCCAGAATTTTTTCGTCCTCCTGCAGCTTCCGCTTGTTACTGGTGACAATAGCATCCACTTCACCAGCGTGCAGGGCTGCTTCTTCCTTGCCGACACTGTCGTAATACACCGGGGTATACGAAAAATTATGTTCCCCCGCAAAGCGGGCAAATTCCAGGCTCCGCATATTCCCCGAAAGCAAGCCCACCCGCATACCATCATAAGTAGACGGATTGTACGGCTGATAACGCGTATTGCTTTCCAAAGTGGTCATCAACATGGAACTATACGCCATCGGCTTTTCACTGTAGATATACTTTGCCGCCCGTTCAGGAGTCTTCTGCACAGCCGTGACGATATCAATCACGCCCCTGTCGAGCAGTTCAAACATATCCTTCCAGCCCTGATTATAACCAATGTATTCATAATCAAAATCCGCAAACCGATTGATGAGATGCAAATAATCATAACCATAGCCATAGCGGGTTCCTTCCTTGGTCATCATGTGGTACCCCGCCATCTGGTAAAAGCCCACCCGCACGGTCTGCCGCTGCGGATAGAGCTGTATCTCCGCTTCCACCAGTTTACCGGATAAAGAGAAAAAAAATGCCGCCGTAAGCATCAGCAACAAACATACAATTCTATAAGAACTTCTCCCCAGAAGCATTTTTAACACCATCCTTGTTTTGGGTATAAAAAAACCACGGACAGGAATCTTTAATGTCTAAATTCTCTATCCATGGTTTTTTTCCTGCCAAAGCAGGGCAACCGTTATGAAATTAAATGATTTTTGTCGTCCAGCGTTCGATATTCCAAACCGAATCCACAAAGTCCTCGTAGAACTCCGGTTCATGGGAAACCAAGAGAACTGTGCCCTTGTATTCCTTGATGGCCCGCTTGAGTTCTTTCTTGGCTTCGACATCCAGATGGTTGGTCGGCTCGTCGAGCACCAAAAGGTTTACCGGCTTCTGCATGATTTTGCAGAGACGCACTTTGGCTGCCTCACCGCCGGAGAGCGCCAGCATCTTGGTCGTGATATGGTCGTTGGTCAAGCCGCAGCCAGCCAGCGCCGCCCGCACCTCGAAATTGGTCATGCCGGGATATTCCTGCCATAGTTCCTCCAGTGCCGTATTGTTGTTGCCGGCGGCACTTTCCTGCTCGAAATAGCCTACGCTGACGAATTCGCCGTGTTCAATATGACCGCTGATGGGCTTAATCATGCCTAACAGGGTTTTCAGCAAGGTTGACTTACCCAAACCGTTGGTACCGCGGATAGCAATTTTCTTGCCGCGCTCCACCTGAATATCCACAGGGCTCGTCAGCGCCGTATCATAGCCGAGTACCAGCCGCTTGGCCTCAATCACAAAACGGGAGGGCGTGCGGTCGGACTGGAAGTTGAAATGCGGTTTTGGCTTTTCCTGCCGCTTGGTCAACACTTCCATCTTGTCGAGCTTCTTCTGCCGGCTGTTGGCCATGCCGCGGGTGGCAACACGAGCCTTGTTGCGCTGGATAAAGTCCTGCTCCTTCTTGATTTCCGCCTGCTGACGCTCGTAAGCTGCTTCTTCCTGCTTGCGCTTTAAGGCCGCCATTTCCTCGAACTTCTCATAACTGCCCGTATAGCGGTCGAGGTGGAGATTGTCCACATGATAAATCACGTTGGTCACGGCATTGAGGAACGGCACATCATGGGATACGAGGATAAAGGCGTTCTCGTAGTTCGTCAGATAATTTTTGAGCCAGTTGATGTGCTCCACATCGAGATAGTTGGTCGGCTCGTCCAAGATAAGGATTTCCGGATTCTGCAGCAGAAGTTTTGTGAGCAGGACTTTCGTGCGCTGACCGCCGGAAAGTTCATCGACCTTCTTATCGAGGCCAATATCCCGAAGGCCCAGGCCGCCGGAAACTTCCTCAATGCGGGCATCAATGGTGTAATAGCTGCCCGCTTCGAGCATATCCTGAATATCGCCCACATCCCGCATCAGCGCATCCATTTCCTCTGGCGTGGCATCGCCCATCTTGTCATAGGCGGCGAGCATTTCCTGCTCAGCCTTCACCATATCGTCAAAGGCGGTGCGCAGGGTGTCGCGAATGGTCATGCCAGGCTTTAACACCGCGTGCTGGTCAAGATAGCCTACCTTCACGCGCCGTGCCCATTCCACGGTACCCGCATCGGGCGTAAGCTGCCCGGTGATGATGGACAGGAACGTGGACTTGCCCTCACCATTGGCCCCGACGAGCGCCACATGCTCACCTTTCAACAGACGGAAACTGACGTCCTCAAAAATCTCCCGGCCGCCATAGCTGTGGGATAAATGGGAAACGTTCAAAATACTCATCTTCGACATTCTCCTTACTACGTTTTTACGAAAAAAGAGCCGTTCCGAAGAACAGCTCTTGAATTTACTAAATGGTCGGAACGACGGGATTTGAACCCACGACCTCTTCCACCCCAAGGAAGCGCGCTACCAAACTGCGCTACGTCCCGAACAAGTAATATAATACTACATCGGCCTGGGCTTGTAAACCCCTTTTTTCATTTTTTCACCATTTTTTCAAAAAAGCCGGGGCGTATCCGTGCTAAAAACTTATTCTTCACCCAGAATTTTCCGCAAGGTTCCCATGGCTCTAAACAGAATCACACCGACGTTCGCCGCAGATATATCCAGCGTTTCGGCAATTTCTTTATTGCTCAGCTCACCCCAGAATTTCAATTCAATAATCCGCTGTTCACGCTCGCCCAGTTTGCCCACAGCCTGCAAGAGTTCACTTTTGCCCTCTTTAATCAGCAGCTGTCCTTCGGGTCGTTCTTTTTCATCTACGGCCGGTGAGAACACATCATCCCATTCCACATTCTGCCGATAACTCTGCCAGCGATAGTAATCCGTCAGCGTACGCATGGCAATACGGGAAAGCCAGGTGGCAAAAGAAGCCTTTGTACAGTCAAACTCGGCCAGATGCTCCACCATCTTTTCAAACACATCACTGACAATATCATCCGCCGTGGCTGCATTCTTCACCCGGACATAAATCAGATTATATATTTTCGGGAAAAAATGCTCATACAGTTCATCAAAGGCCGCATCATCTTCCACAGCCTGCTGGGCAACTACGTTCCAATCTTTTTCTTCCATCTTCAAAACTCCTATGCTACCTGCCGTCTTACCAATTGGGCAAAAACACCATCCTGCGCCAACAACTCCTCATAAGTGCCGCTTTCCACAAGTCTGCCCTTGTCCATCACCAAAATTCGGTCACATTCCTTAATCGTCGATAACCGGTGCGCGATTACCAGACGCGTTGTTTTTAATTTGTTCAAGCTCTCCGTCACAATGGCCTGCGTGCGGTTGTCGAGGGCGCTCGTGGCTTCATCAAAGATGAGGATTGCGGGTTTGCCTGCCAGTGCGCGGGCAATCATAATCCGCTGCCGCTGTCCCCCGGAAATATTGTTGGAGCCTTCGCTGATTACGGTCTGCATCCCCATGGGCATTTCCCGAATATCCTCGGCAATACCTGCCGCTTCTGCTGCCGCCCAGGCATCATCCTGCGTCAATGCTGTCTGCCCCACAATATTGGTAAAGATATCCCCGGTCATCAGCTGGCCGTTTTGCAGAACCACTCCCATTTGGGAGCGCACCGAAGGCGGGGAAAGTTCGGCAAAAGACTGGCCATCATAGTAAATCGCACCGCTTTTCGGCTGTTCAAAGCCTAAGAGCAAACGTACCAGCGTGGACTTGCCACAGCCGGAATGCCCTACAATGGCGACATTTTCGCCGGCCGCCACCTGAAAGCTCACATCGTGAAGCACATCTTTTTTCCCCTCCCCATAGGCAAAGGTCAGATGGCTCACCTCAATAGCACCGGACAAGGGGTCTGCTTCCTGTTTGTCCTCCGTAGTCTCCGGTACTTCCTCCAAAATAGGCCGCAGATTTTCAATATGCGGCTGAATGGTAAAGAAGGTACCCACCAACGGAATCACCGCATTAAGCGTCGCATTAAAAGAACTAAAAGCCGCTTCAAAGGCCAGAAACTGTGCATAACCTATCCCTGTTTGCACGGCTTTTCCGCCATTGCCATCACTGACCGTGCCCTGCATGCCATAGACCACGATGTAATACAACAGCATGGTCAGGATAAAGGGCTGCGCCGCAGCGATAATGGTATCGTAATTTCCCTGCCAACGCAATGCCAGATTCCACTTCCAGGTCTCGCCAAAGACCTTGCTCCAAAGGTGATAAGCCTGTTCTTCAGCCCCATGCACCCGGAACTTGGCAAGGCCGGTAAAAATCTGTTGTACCAACCCGGCTTCCTCGTTATTGGCGGCGATAAGCCTGCGCTGGAACCCCAGCACGCGCCGATAAACGAAGGCTGTTATCAGACACCAGACGAGCCAGACTGCCATTGCCGCCGCCGTAAGTTTCAGACTGTACCAGCACATGAGCAGAAGGCTCCAGAACGAAAATACCGTATTGAAGACCGTCGCCACAAAATTGCCGCTGACGACCTCTTTCACCGCTTCAATGCCCCGCATACGGCTGGCTAGTTCCCCCGTGGTAAAACGGTGGAAAAACTTCTGTGGCAGGGACAACAGCCTGCCCCAAAGCGCCGCTTCCACCGCCATATCCAGCCGCGTACTGATACGCATAACGGCCACCGACCGAATCATGGCGAGCACCGCCATGGTGAAACTCGTCACCATCATCACCTGCGTAACCGTAACCAGGCCCTCTCTATCCAGGATGGGCAGAATATCCTGAAAGATGGTTTCCGTAATAACCGGACTGACCAACGGAATCAAACCGGCAAAAAAACTCACCAAAAGTATCGTCCGATAATCTGCCTTCCAACACTGATGAAGCATAAAACGCAGCAAGTCGCTGATTTTGAGCTTGCGCCGTGGTAAACCTGCATAACAGACAAAGGCATCTTCGTCCAGTTGTTTCGCCGTTTCCGCAGTGAGCGGAATGCCCGCAGGATTTTTACGGGTAACCATCCGATAACTATGCGGAGTATCGGGAATAAGGGCGGCAATTTCCTTCTCCTCCCCATAATAACCAATCAGGACACCACTGTCCCGGCAATACCATTTCTTTCCCTCCAGCTTCACCAGCCGCAGTTCGATATTGGCCTTTTGGGCCAGCCGCCGCAACAGCGACAGGGAATCCAGTTTTTTGGCAATATCAGTAGACAAACTCAAATCCGCTTCCGGCATGGACAGCGCTTTCATGACCAGCCGGAGGATAAAGCCCGTCTCATCTACAGCCTCTCCGCCCTGCTCCATACTGCTTTCTTCGTAAAGGATTTCCTCCTCGCCCAGGAGCATGCTGATGGCATCATCCACCAGCCATTTTTTCTGCCGCTCGATGATTTTCTGCCGTCTGCTCAGCTGCTTATCCGCTGACAAAAAGCGCATTCCCTGCAGCATGGAAAAAATCTGCTGATGCTGCATAAACTCTGCCATAAGTGCAGATGTGTCGGCAAATGGTCCCTGCAGGACATCGCCATTGCCCCAAAGCAACAGCACATCATCCCCCAAAGCCGCCAAACGCTTTAACCAGCCGATTTTTCCCAAGGCTTTAAACCAGGCCTGCATAAGGGGCTGCAATTCCTGTGCTGCCACTTCCGCAAAAGAGCGCTCGACAAGTACACTGTCTTTTACCGCATAAAGCAGAAAATCAATTTCCGCAAACTCATCCATTGCCGGGAAAATGGCTGCGCCTTCTGCCAAAGTCAGCAAGTAAACCTGCCGAAAGTCCCTGCCTTCTCGGGTGACGGCGTAAACCTCCACCTGTCCGGCAGCAATTTGCAGAAAACAATCTTCATTTGTCAGCCGCCAGCGTCTGCCCGCCTGTAATTCCATAACATCACATCACAATCTGTCTCTGTCACTTGCTGCTGTGTTCTTCAATAAGCCGCCTATAGGGGCCATCATGCTTCATCATTTCCCGATGACGCCCCCGCTCGACAATTTGCCCATGTTCGAGCACGATGATTTCATCCGCATCACGGATAGTCGACAACCGATGGGCAATAATCACGCAGGCACAGCCCCGATGACGGATATTTTCCAGCACCTTTTCCTCGGTAACGGGGTCTAATGCACTGGTCGCCTCATCAAGTATCAGAATGGACGGATTCACCGCCAGCGCGCGCGCAATCTCCAGGCGCTGCCGCTGCCCACCGGAAAAATTAAGCCCGCCTTCCGCAACCTGCGCATCATAGCCGTCTTCAAACTGCAGGATATCCTCATGGATGCAGGCATCCTTGGCGGCCCGCACAATATCGCCCTGCCGCAGGGAACGGTCAAAGAGGGCAATATTTTCCCCGACGGTGCCGGTAATCTGAAATACATCCTGGTCAACCGCGGCCAGCGACGTCGTAATCACGCTGCGCGGCACCTGCCGCCTGGGATAGCCGTCAAAGAGCAGTTCTCCGCCCCACTGCTCATAAAGCCCTGTAATGACCTTGGCCACCGTGGACTTGCCGCTGCCTGAAGCACCGACAATCGCCACCCAATGCCCCGGCTGCAAATGCAGGTTAAAATCCATAAGCAAAGGCGGCTCCAAAGGGCTGTAGCCAAAGCTGACATGCTTTAGTTCCAATTCCCCGGACAGGCGGTGCTTGGGGAAATCTTTCACTTCCGTCTGCGGATAGTTCAAATCATCCACTTCATAGCGGCGCACATCGTTAAGGCGCTGCATCTGCATTTCCGTATTTTGCAAACTGGTATAAAGCCCCGTCAGATTGCCCACAGGCGCCTGAAAACTGCC
>CADAAS010000002.1 GCA_902785885.1 Pseudoselenomonas ruminantium | reverse complement strand
GATGGGGACGAATACGTCACCGAGCGTACGGGAAATCTTCTGCAGCGGCGTCATCTGTGCGTAAGCTTCTTCCTTATTGCTGACACCGGAGAAATTCGTGCCCTTGACGAATTCGTCAAAGACCTTGTCTACAAAGCCCGTGCCCAGGATAATCTGATACTGGGCAGCCGCAAAGAACTGGCCTTTTACGCCGTCAATGTTTTCAATGGCTTTTTCATCGATTTTGGACTTGTCGTTAATGATGAGGCGCAGGCGCGTAGCGCAGTGTTCTGCATTGCGCACGTTGTCCATGCCACCAACATATTTTTCAATGAGCTTGGCTACGCGGACTTCCTTCGGAAGGCCAGCGTATTCGTCATCAGCCGTTGCCGTTTTGGCTTCAGCCTTAGCCGCTGTTGCCGAACAAATCTCCACACCGTTCAGCGCGATGGTGATTTTGTCAAACTCTGTGGAATTGGTTACAACCATAGGCGTAGTAATATCGTAACCAGCAGCCTTGATAGCCTCGCCATCAAATTCCAGCAACAGCTGACCTTTTTTTACCGTAGCGCCCTGTTCCACATGAGCCTTGAAATGCTCACCGTTCAGTTTCACGGTATCCAGGCCAACATGAATCAGCAGGTCTTCACCGTTCTCACCATGAATGCCGATTGCGTGTTTCGTCTCAAAAAACACCGTCACTTCACCATCAACGGGGGAATAAACCTTGCCGTCCGGATTCTTCACCGCTGCACCAAAGCCCATGGCCCCACTGGCAAAAGCCGGGTCATTCACCTGGGACAGTTCTACCAGTTCGCCATTAAGCGGGCTGTCCAAACGAATTTCCTTCATAGGAAATGCCTCCTTCTAAATATTCGCGTCTTCAAAATATAATTCCTGCAAGGGTAAAATATGAAACCAATTTCATATTTACAGTTTACAAGTTCCATATCGCTTTGTCAAGATTAAGATTGAAAAAAATCGTCAAAATCGGTCAAAAGTCCCCCTCGCCTTACTGAAAAAGGTAATGCGTACAGCCGGAACGGGGGCAAAAGGCACGACTGCGCTAAGCCGCCGGGCTAAACCTGATTTTTATCTCTTATGTCACTGGAAAAGTCAAAACTCGCTGCGCTCAAACAGTAGACTTTTCCAGTGACTTTTAGCGGTAGATAAAAATCCGTTTCTTAACGCCCGTCGGCATACGCTCCGCTGTGCCTGTCCCCGCTGCTCCGGCACTGCCAAGGTGCTTTTTAGGTTCGATGTTTGCCGATAAGTCAGCACGACCTTCTGGCGGGGCGGCTGGGGTGGTGTTCAGGCGACGCGTTTGACTGCTGGCGTTAAGAAAAGCATTTTTGCCCACATACGAAAAAACTCAAAGCATCTTTGTCTGAACGCAGTGAGTTTAGATGCTTTGAGTTTTATAAAAGGCAAAAATGATTTTTAGCCAGCAGCCTAAGCAGAGCCTGAATACCGCCCCAGCCGCCCCGCCAGCCACGAACAATACTCGAACGCGAACCAAGATACCGGTAATTATTGCATAAGCAAATCGCGGAACTTGGTGTATTCTTTCTGGAAGAACAGCTGCACGCTGTCCACAGGGCCGTTACGGTGCTTGGCCACGATGATTTCGGTGATGTTCTTGTTCTCCGTATCCTTGTCGTAGTAATCCTCACGATAAAGGAACATAACGATATCCGCATCCTGCTCCAAGGAACCGGATTCACGCAGGTCGGAGAGCATCGGTTTTTTGATCTGACGGCTTTCCACGGAACGGGAGAGCTGGGAGAGCGCAATAACCGGCACGTCGAGCTCACGCGCCAATGCTTTGAGCGAACGGGAAATCTCGGAGATTTCCTGCTGGCGATTGTCGCTGTTCTTGCTGGCCCGCCCCTGCATGAGCTGCAGATAGTCGATGATAATCAGGTCAAGGCCATGTTCGGCCTTCAGGCGGCGCGCCTTTGAACGCAGTTCCATAACCGTGATGCCTGCCGTATCGTCAATGTAGATGGGCGCCCTGCTCATCTTGTCCGCTACCCCTACCAATTTGTTCCATTCCACTTCATCCAGCTGGCCTGTACGCAGACGGGAGGCATCAATGCCGCCCTCGGAGCAGAGCATACGCTGCATCAACTGCTCCTTGCTCATTTCCAGAGAGAAGAACGCCACATTGCCGCCATGCAGGCCGACATAACTAGCGATATTCAACGTAAAGGCCGTCTTGCCCATGGACGGACGCGCTGCCACAAGGATAAGGTCGGACTTCTGCAAGCCTGCCGTGAGCTTGTCCAAATCCTTAAAACCGGAGCTTATCCCCGTAAGGCCACCCTTTGACTCATAGAGCACATTGATGCGCTCAAAGGTACGCATGACGATATTCTTCATGGGTTCAAAGGCGCCGCCGCCCTGGCGGCTGGCGACCGCGAGAATCTTCTTCTCCGCCTCATCCATGATATTTTCGACTTCGTCGCTATCCTCGTAAGCCTTGCCTGCGATTTCCGTGGCCACATTAATGAGATTGCGCAGTTCTGCCTTTTCCTTGACGATTTTTGCATGATAGCTGACATTGGCGGCTGTGCCCACAATATTGGCCAGCTGGGTGATAAAGCCTAGCCCGCCCACCTTGTCGAGCATATCGGTTTTCCGCAATTCCTCAGTCAGCGTTACAAGGTCTACTGCCTCATCATTATTCTGCAGGCGCACCATAGCCTCATAAATAATACGGTGCGTTTCCCGATAGAAATCATCCGGCTGCAAGATTTCCTGCACCTCGATGATGGCCTCTTTTTTGATGAGCATAGCCCCCAAGACCGCCTGTTCGGCCTCGATATTCTGTGGGGGCACCCGTTCTGGTAATGCCATTTTCCTTACTCCTCTTTATTTTCCGGCTCAAAGATATAGGCAAAAGCCTCCTCTGCCGTCGCTACCGGGTGAATATCCAGGCCCAAATGTTCCTTGGGGATATCCTTGCTGTTTTCCTTGGGAATAACGAGCGTCTTTATGCCCGCCTGCTTGGCTCCATAGGCCTTTTCAAAGACCCCGCCTACGGGGCGCACCCGACCGGCCAGGGAAATCTCGCCGGTTACGGCCACATCCTGCCGTATTTTCCGACCAGTTACGGCACTGGTGATAACCGCCAGGATTGCCGTTCCTGCGCTGGGCCCGTCAATATTGCCGCCGCCGATGACATTGATATGCACATCATAATCGTGCAAATCCTTGCCCGTCAACTGACGCATAACAGATGCCGCGTTGAATACAGAGTCCTTGGCCATGGAACCGGCGGTTTCGTTGAAGCGCACCGTCCCCTTGCCTTTTTCCTTGGCGGGGAAGGCTACGGCTTCAATCTCGATGGCCGAACCCAGGAAACCGGCTACGCCCAGGCCAAAGATATGCCCCTGCAGCGCCGTATCGGATGCTTTTTTCGTCACATATGGTGTCAGGCGGCTGACCTGCGTAACTTCATAGATATCTGCCTTGCTGATTTCCACCTGCGGACCGTTTTCCGTGCCCAATTCCTCAAGCTTGAACTGCTCGCCGACACCACAGCGTTCCAAGGCAAGGCTATATGCATCAGCCAGAATATTGATGGCCTTGCGACCTTCAATGGTGTACTCGCTGATAAGTCCAGCCACCTCGTCGCTGACCTCCACATGCAGTTTTTCCGCCGCATTGCGCACAATCTGCTGAATGTGCTTCGGCGTCAATGGTTCAAAGTAAATCTCCGCACAGCGGGAGCGCAGGGCGGGATTGATATGCCCTGCATCCCGCGTCGTCGCGCCAATCAGCACGAAGTCTGCCGGCGCGCCTTCCTCAAAGAGCTTTTTGATATAAGGCGGCACCTTGGGGTCCGTGGGGTCATAATAAGCCGACTCGAAGTAGGCACGCTTGTCCTCCAAGACCTTCAGCAGCTTGTTCTGCAGCATTTCGTCCATTTCGCCGATTTCGTCAATGAACAGAATGCCACCGTGGGCATCAGTGACAAGGCCCGGCTTTGGTTCAGGAATTCCGCTGTCCGCGAGCGTTTTCTGCGCCCCCTGATAGATGGGGTCATGGACAGAGCCCAGCAAGGGATTGGTGATATCGCGCGGGTCCCAGCGCAGCGTCGTGCCATCAGTTTCCACAAAAGGTGCTTCATCACCAAAGGGCGATACCGCCTTTTTCTTGGCCGCTTCGAGCACAAGGCGCGCTGCCGTGGTCTTGCCAACTCCCGGCGGCCCATAGAGCAATAAATGCTGGGGATAGGGCGAGCTTAATTTCGCCATCAGGGACTTGACGGCCCGTTCCTGCCCCACGATTTCACTAAAGTCCTGCGGGCGCAGAAGTTCCATAATGGACTGGGTCAGCTTGATGCTTTCGAGCTTTTCGAGCTTCTCCCGCTTTTCCTTGTCCTGCGGACTTTCGTTGCCACCTTTTTCGTCCTTGATGACCTGCTGACGAATATCGTTGACATAATCTGCATGGTCTTTTTCAAGCTTTTCGTTGACCTTTTTTTCGATGCTGTCCTCGACATTGCGGCGTGCCACCAAATCGGCCACGCGCTCAGAGAGCGCATCCATAATCTGTGGCACTTGTTCCGCCTTTGGTGCAGGCGCAATCAGTGGGTCTTCTCCCAATATGCGCTGCAGGGCCAGCACCCTGTCACACGGGTCAGCAGAGCGCATTAAGTCGAGCGCCTTCATCTTTCCGGCCTGGATCACCAATTTCTCCGTGCCCATGACATCCACCAAAATGGCATAGAGCGCTTCAATCTGCCTGTCCAAAGGCGTTGCACTGCGTGAAGCAGGAGCAGGCAATGCCTGCTCCTGTTTTTTCGTAAATAGATTGCGAATAAAATCCAGTAATTTCATATCAACCTGCCACTACATTGACCTTGATGGTGCTGGTAACCGAAGGATGTACCTTGATTACGGCTTCGTATTCACCTGTGCCGACCACATCACCCTTGATGGTGATTTTCCGGCGATCAATGTCAATCTTTTCCTTCTTCAGGGCTTCTGCCACATCCTTGCCCGTAACGGACCCAAAGAGCTTGCCATTTTCACCGATTTTTACCGGAATGGTCACGGACACTTTTTCAAGCTGCGCTGCCATAAGCTTGGCTTCATCCGTAGCCATGGCCTCCTTGCGGGCCTTGGAACCGGCCTGTGCCTTGGCCACGTTCATATTCTCGGCATTGGCCAGCACTGCTGCCTTGCGGGGCAGGAGGAAGTTGCGACCGTAGCCTTCGGAAACTTCCACAATGTCACCTTTTTTGCCTAATTTTTTAACGTCCTGCTGCAGAATCACTTTCATCTTTATCATTCTCCTCTATATATTTTTCACTGATTTCAATAACCTTGGCTTTAATATCCGCCAAAGAAGCACCCTTAACCTGCGCGCCGGCCACATTCTGGTGGCCGCCGCCACCCAAAGCCTCCATGATGACCTGCACATTGAGGTCACCAGTAGAGCGGGCACTTAGCCCGATGGTGTCCTCAGTAAGCTGGAAAATCAAGATGCTCATGCGCACGTTTTCAATGCGCAAAAGCCCATCTGCAGCCTGCGCTGCGATAACCTGAATATTGGGCATCGTTTCCGGGATGGTGGAAATAATCAGCCCACCGGGGAAAAGCTCTGCCCGAGCCTTGGTTTTCGCCAGCGCCACAGTCGTTTCGTAGTCGGAACGGAACAGATGGCGCACCATCACGGGGTCAGCACCGCTGCGCCGCAGGAAGGCCGCGGCATCAAAGGTACGCACGCCAGTCTGTATCGCAAAGTTCTTCGTATCGACCACAATGCCGGAATAGAGCGCCGTTGCATCCAGCCGTCCCAGGCGGATATCCTCGCCAAAGTACATCAACAGTTCCGTAATCAGCTCACTCGTGGAGCTGGCACCCGGTTCAATGTACACCAGCAACGGATTCTTGATAAAGTTCTCGCTGCGGCGGTGATGGTCAATAACGACCACCTGATGCACACGCTCCAAGAGCGTGGGGTCTGCGACCAAATGCGGAATATGGGTATCGACCACAATGAGCACCGGGCTTAAGGCCGTAGAATTTTTTACGTCCATTGCATGGACAAATACGCCCTCATATTCTTCTTTGTCCTTAAGCAAATCATGGAACTTGTCAATGCCGTCATTCATGTCGGACAGGACAATATGAAAGCTCTTTTCCAGCTGGCGGGCCATTTTTGCCACGCCCATAGCCGCACCAAAGCAGTCAAAATCTTCATTATGGTGCCCCATGATATAGATTTCATCGGCACCTTCCATGATTTCCCGCAGGGCATGCGCGACCACCCTGGCCTTTACGCGCGTATGCTTTTCCACGGCCTTGGCCTTGCCGCCAAAGAATTGCGTCTTGCCATTCATCTGCACGGCCACCTGGTCGCCGCCGCGCCCCAAGGCCAAGTCCAAGCCAGCCTGCGCCTGCGCGCCGAGCTCAGCCATGGTCTGGTTTTCCGCTACCGCAATCCCCATGGAAAGGGTAACCGGCAGGCGGTTGGTACTCTGCAGCTGCCGTGCCTTATCCAGCACATCAAATTTATCATTCAAGGCCTGGTCCAGTCCAGCACGATTCAAAATGACCACATAGAGGTCCTCATTAATCCTGCGCATAAACCCGCCGAGATTTTTCATCCACTTGTCTATGGTCTGATTAACCGCCAACAGCAAGGAAGTACGTTCTGCCTCCGTCTGCCCCTGCATGACTTCGTCATAGTTATCAATCTGGATATACACCAGCACCGTACGGCTCTGCTGAAAGGTATTCTTTAGCTGCTCATGGCTGGTCACATCCTGGATGTACAGCGTCATCAATGGTTCCTGTCGCGGCGCCATCTGCACTGGATGATAGTAGACATGATAATACCTATCCGAATTCGCAAAGACATACTCGCCTTCCTGTCCCCAGATTGGTGCAACGATAATCCCGGGCAGCAAATCCTTCACATCGGTATCCTGCTCCGGCTTCTTGCCAAAATAAGCTTCCATGCGGTCATTGCACCACTGGATGCGCCCATCTTCATTGACAATCATAATGGCCTGCGGCAGTTCATCCACGGCATAATTGAGCATTTCATTGATATTGCGCACTACATTGCGGCAATAGCGCTCAAACCGCCGTGAGCGGTCCGCGCAACGCTCCCGGGCAAAGGAGGCCAACGCCAGCCATACCAGGCCGGCAATGGCAGCAATGTAAAGATTGTAGTAGGATAGCACGCCGATAAGAATCAGCATGATCAGCAAATGTATAGTTAAATCGATCCACGCCGAAAGATTTCGTGGCATTTAGCGCACCTCATTTCTGCTTACGGGCGGCAAAGCGCTGCCGATAGTCAAAGAGCATATCGATAAGCCCCGTCATTGCTGTAACCTGTGCCAAAAAGGGATTCATCAAAATAAACACATAAAATACAATACGCAGGAACAGCTTTACCTTAAAATGCCGGAACAAACAATGGACCAAAACTATCCCCTGCACTAATCCTGCAATAATCGCCAACGCATTGGCATTCAGTGAAATCTGATAGAGCCACATGATTTGCCGTGTTCCGCCCCAGTAAAGCCCCACCAGCGCAAAGCCGAAAAGGTACAAAAAGCCTTGCGGCAGACGCCACTCATGAACGGCGGGGAACTGCGGCACACGATGCCCCAGCCGCCGCAGCACCTTGCTGCCGGAAATATAGGCGGCAGCCGCATAAAGGACCCCCATCAGGATAAAGACCAGCGGGAACAGATAGTTGAGCATCTTCAGCCCCTGCTCAATATCTGAGCGTGCCTGCGCCAAATCCGCCTCGTTCATGCCCAATCCTTCATAAACCTGCAGTGTTGAGTCAAAGGACGATTGCAGCAGATCCACCTGCATGGCCAGCGGATTCACATCCGTCACCAACAGCAAAAGTCCGACTGCCGCCAGCTGTCCGGCAATAGCGGCCAGCAGTGTCAGCATAAACGACCGCACGCCTGGCCAGCCTTGGGCAAAGGCCCAGCCTAAAAGCAATCCTGCCGGGGCAAAGGCAATGACCAATCGCAGCGACAACAATGGTTCCACTAACATCCCCACCAATATGCCAGCGACTGCCGTTGCCATAACGCCCCAGCGCAAGCCATGGCGCACCACCAAAACAATCAGCGGCAAAGGCCAAAACAACACCAGCAAAAAGCCGATGAACGGCAAGTAAACCGCCATCAGTGCCAGCACCACACTCAGCGCCGTCAAGAGTCCGCTCTCCGTCAAGGGAGTGATTCTATGTTGATTCATATTGTCATCCTTTCATAAAAACCACACCCCATTATAGCAGAAAAGGATACGCATGTCTTGAAAGCAGGTACTAATTCACTTGCGATCCGTATCGGATGATACTATTTCTGTAAATTGCCAACCACTTTCCACTGATCTATAACTGGCTTCGGAATAAGTATTTTCTTCGTTCCCACCGATGTGCCAAACAAAAGGTTAACCATATCTGCATTTAGCGTTTCTGTCATTATTTCTGAATTCATTCTTAACATAAACCCCCATGGCTGCTTAACCCAGGCATGTTCAAATGAAACTATTTTTTCCACGCCATTATTCAACAACTCCAGCTGGGGCAGCTTATCTGTTTCAAATACCACGCCATCTTTTGCCCCACGCCCCATGAGCATAATAAACGAGACATAAGTCGCTTGCCTTTTTTCATGTTCTAGCTGTTTACGAAGGGCTATAACATAATCCTCCCTGCCAGCATCTGTGCCTAGCAAATAAATACTATCAACATAATCAACCCCATTGTCCTTGCCTCTCCTCAAGCCAGGATTATCTTTGCCGCTATAATCCCCGAGGAATTTGTCTACACGATTTTCCCCTATCTCTTCTCCCGCCACAACTCCATTATTTTCCGGAACATCAAGTGCAGGCTCCTTTAAAGGACCATACACCACCAACACGTCATCAGCATCCCTCTCCCCAGCAGACGAATCAACAACTTCAACAGGCGAATACGAACCAACAACTTCAGCAGATGTTGTTGGTTCACTTGATGCTGCCCTCCTTGCCGAATGCTCATGCCTGACTATAGTCTCTGCCGATGCATAGGTAGATAACAACAAGCAAATGCATAATGAAACCAAGCACTTACACATAACAGCCTCCTATTTTTGTAAAAAAATTTGCACCCAATAATGATGATACTTGCTATTTGGTACATAAATATACCCTACCCCCAAGGAATTATAATCTGGATAAAGTATATTTTCCCTATGCGTTGGCGAATTCATCCATTGGTATATCGCGTCCTTGGGAGTAGCCGCCCCTGCCTGCAAATTCTCTCCAGCTTGCCGATAATTTATGCCTTTCAACACAGTATTATACGGGCTTCCATCAGGACGAGTATGTGAATATAACTGCACAGCCTCTTCAGCACGAATGGCCGCTGCCTCCGACAAGGCAAAGTCTGCCTTTAATTGCGACAATCCTGCCTTTTTACGTTCTTCATTAGTAAGGCGCAAAATATCCATGGCAAAGGTTCCCCAATCCGTGGCATCTTCACCCTTTTTATCCCC
The DNA here is from genome assembly GCA_902785885.1 of Pseudoselenomonas ruminantium. Classification (GTDB taxonomy): domain Bacteria; phylum Bacillota; class Negativicutes; order Selenomonadales; family Selenomonadaceae; genus Selenomonas_A; species Selenomonas_A ruminantium_M. The sequence goes on along the minus strand of CADAAS010000002.1, from coordinate 44,214 downwards.
CGTTATATGAAACAAATATGTTTCCGGAGGCAATGGCTTTCCTTGCGAATAAAATGTTGCCTGTACATATACATCGCCGGCCCCAATAAAGCGTACAATGTACTGTCCCTTTTTGTCCTGTATAATCTCCGCCACTTGATTATCACTAACTTCATAAGTTACCTTCAACCCCGGGAAATACCAGTTTGTCCCAGTCTTGCGATCATATTCTCCTGCCAGCTTATCATTTGCTGCTCCCAGGACACACCCCATCCCCATACACAGGCACGCCATAACCACTATAAGCATTTTAAAAATGTTCATAGTTCCACCTCCATAAACGAATAATGATAACGCCCATCTAACGAAATGATGGGCGTTATCTCTATTGCTATGTTTTGCCTAATCAGCGCAGGAACACAACTTTTAAGTTATCCAGGAAAGCTGTTTTGCCGTTTTCCATTAATACACGATTTGCATCTGCTACAGAAATGACAGGGTTGCCATTGTGGTTATCCAACGAAACAGCTTTCACTACCAGCGGATTGCTGCCAGCACGCGAAATCTTGTCCGGGCTGGTTGTATATGCCGCCATGCCCTCAGAAACCACTTTATCATAATCAAGGTTCTTATAGCCATAAATAGCCTGGCCCTCAGCATTTTTTATCACAGGGCTCATAACAGGTTTCAGCCCCAAGCCACGGCAATCAACTACCAATCCAGTAAATCCACCAATGGCCCCAGCATTGCTAACTGCAGGCTGAGTAGGTGCCTGTGGTGCCGGCGCCGGGCTAACCGGAGTTGCAGGTACCGTAACTGCCGGGATAGATGGATTTGCCGGCAGATTGGACGCCGGTGTTACGCTCGTATTGACATTCACGCTAACGCTTACGGACGGAACCGCCGGAGCTACTGATGCTACCGGAGCAGGAAAAGCTTCAACAGCAGCGGGTTTCGGCATAACAGCCTGTGCCACAGAGTTTGATACACCAAACATGGATACTTCCATAGTAACCTGGTAACCACCATCAGGCGTAACACCTTCCGCTACTACCCTGGCGCCCTTAATCATCGCATTGACCTTGGTTTTTATAACATCACTGGTTACCATCATGTTTTCTACTGTGGTTTCCGCATCTACATTTACCCCTTGCACAGCCTCTGCTAATTGCCTGTAACCATCTACCACAGCCGCACGCCGAGCCATCATTCTTGCCTGCGCAGGATTCATTGCCCTGGCTGGTGCAATTCCCATGCCTTGGACCCTAATCTTGGCATCATTCCAGTCAACCCCAGATGCCTTGACAATACTTCCTGGCAATACCAGCATTACGGCCACTATCATTAACAATAGATACCTGATTATTGACATTTTTTTCATCTTCTACATCCTCCTACTAGCAAACTCTCCTACTATCAAGCACTTATGCCTTTACCCTATTCTACTCCTGATTTCCTCCTTCCTCTTTCTCTCCTGCTCAGCTTCTTGCCCTGCCCTAAGCGTTTGCTCGGCAAGTTCCTTTTTAGCCTTTATCACATCATTATTGCCAAACAATACCAGGACCTTATTGTATTGGTCAATTGCCTTTCCAAGCCATGGCTCCTTGCCACGCAACATTTCTTGCTTCTTGGTCCCTATTGTATAACAAACGTCGCCGATGCCTACAATGGCATCAATATACCCCGGCTCAATTTCCAAGGCCTTTTGGAACATTTCCAATGCCTGTACCTTGTGCGTGGAGACCCAATCGTACTGGCCTGTAAAATTTGTGCCCGTGGTACTTCCTGAACTTGGCCAAAGGAGAAAATTCTGTCCACGAAAATAATAAAACGTGGGATTTTCTGGCTCCAGCATAAGGGCTGCCTTATAATCAGCTTCAGCTTCCTCAAATTTGTCCATTTCTGTATAGGCCAAGCCTCTTAAAAGAAACGCTTCTGCATCTTCCTTATCCAGGTCGATAACCAAATTGAGCTCTGCCAAAGCCAGAGAATAATCCTGCCCTGTCATGATTAACTGCCTTGCCTTGTTTTTGTGCTCCTCTGTATTCACATTTTGTACCTTGCGATAAAGATAGAATATACGACCATGCGGCTGCTGCAAGCTATTCCCCTTATCTGCATAAGGAGCCATTTCTGCAATAGCCAGGTTCGGGGCAAAGGTTCCCAGCCAAAGGCCTATCATCACCCCGCCTGCGCATGCTTTTAAATTCATGGCTAAGCCTCCTTATCTGATAAATACTACACAAGTGGCATCCAAAAAATGCGTTGCCCCATTTTCAATCAGGACTTTATTGGCATCAGACAAGCTAATCACGGGATAACCATTATGGTTCTCCACCCTTACAGCCTTAACGACCAATGGATGCGCGCCAGCTCTTGCAACATTGGCAGGATCATTGCTGTAGCTAGCCATCCCGTATTGAATCACCTTATCATAATCAAGATTCTTAAAACCGTATATCGGGCTGCCCTGTTCATTCTTGATAACCGGGCTCATAATTGGCTTCAAGCCCAAGCCACGACAATCAACAACTAAGCCAGTATAAACACCTTCCGCATGTCCAGCGGGTGCATCAGCTGCAGATGACCCATTGGAAGCCGGTGCCGGAAAAGCCTCAGGGGCAGCCTGCGCCGCCGGCATTACTGCACTGGCCAAAGAATTGTTGCCACCGAACATCGGCATCTGCATAGTAACCTCGTAACCGCCACCAGGAATCACCTGTTCCGCTACTACCGATGCACCTTGAATCAACCCCGAAACCTTAGTTTTTATCACATCACTGGTCACCATCATATTTTCAACCGTAGTCTCTGAATCTACGTTAACGCCCTTGACCGCTTCAGCCAATTGACGATAGCCATCTACCACGGCCGCACGGCGAGCCATCATCCTTGCCTGTGCTGGATTCACGACGTTAGTCGGTGCCGCCCCCATACCAGTTACTGTAATAACGCGACTATCCCAGTCCACATTTCCTTCTGCGGCAAAAACAGGCATAACATTCAATGCCAATACCGCTAAAACCGCACCCAAAATACGACCAAATTGCAAAAACATGATTTACACAACCCTTTCTACATCATCTTCGCATTGACTTCCAATAGGCCAATGTATGTTCCGCCAAAGCACGAGATGAATTCATGGCAGCTTTACGCATGGCAAAAAAGCCAATTAACTCGCCTCGCCCCTTCAACTTATAATCATCGCCAAAATCAAAGATAATCTTGTCCCCGCCAGTCGTAAAGTCCCGTGCTTGTAAATGCGCACTGCTCCCCCAGGTTATTCCCGCAGGTGACTCAGCCAACTTTTCCACAGAAATCTCTCCAACAATGGCATAAGTTATCTCCACATCCTCCTTTGCAGCTTCACTTACCCTGCGGCAATAGTCATCAAAAGATTCTTCCGATGATGCCTTAAGTACCTCTGGCGTAACTTCCTCTCCAGCTTTCACCTTGAAGCCAAGATTTTCAAAAACTGCACTGTATGTCTGAATAATGTCACCATATGCATGGCGTAGTTGCTGAGGATTATCAATCCCCTTAACCCTAATCAAAAAACATGCAGCTGCATCCGTATTATCATTCTGTACCCCCTTTATCTCAGTTCTGACAATAGACTTTAAACGATCAAAATCCACGGTTACATATCCTGTAACAACCAAGGGGGGACCATTTTTTTTGTTCTTAACCTGTGGATTAGAGGTCACTTCCTTGTAATGATTTTTTATCAAACGAACAAAGTCACTGCCTGGATCCTGGCTAGGCGGTATGATAAAAGCCAGGCTGTGCCCAACCGCTGCCATACACATCCTTTCTATCGCCATATTCTCGTTGCCAGCTTTATCGAACCCCACGGCCATAATGTCCATGGGTTTCGCAAAAACTGTACTGGAGAACAAAGCTATCATCAATGATATTAACGCCAATATTCTGCACATGGTCATCCCCCTCTTAACGACGCAAACGGAAGTATAACTTTTGTGCACCAGCTGCATCTGTATCATTGTCCCCTTCTTCTAGCATGGGCAACTGTCCCTGTATTTTATCAATTAGTTCCTGCAAGGACCCAACCGAACTAGCATCCACAAAAACCTTCAACGTTGTGGGGTCTTTTTTATCATACATGGAACGAATAACACGGCAGCCAGAATTTTGCAAGCCAGCCAAAATAGCCTTTCCCTGGCCTGTCCTATCAACTACGCCGCTGATATGAACGGCAATTTTTAGGTGCAGCACACCGCCTTTAGTTTCCCCCTGCATTGTTTCCGCCGCTCTTGAGCCTATATGTGCTATAGCTTTTTGTGTAGCTCTTTCTTGTGCCTTTTTTATGGCCATTTCCCTGTCAGTGTCCACTGCAGTGAAATATTCCGAGAAAGAATTTGTTTCTGATGACACAATCCCTACCAACTGAAACGCCGCACTAACGGTCGCTGCCCAATTGCCACCAACGTGTTCCACTTTAACAGTTGACAAAGACCCTCGTAAAATAGCATTCACATCAGGCATTTCATTGCGAACTTCTTTTCTGGCATTTGCCCGAGCAATCGGATCATCAAAATCCTGCCGGGCAATATAAGCAGCCACCGCATCCGTATCATGCGTAGTAAAGCCTTGTGTCGACAAGGCCTGGGCCACATAAGTACTGATGATATTGGTCATGTTGTTATTTTCCAAATGACCTTCAGCATTTCGGCCACTAACAGCCACAACTACATGTGACCGCCCTGTGGTATCCGCATTAAGCGCGTTTTGCAACTGGGATTTGACATCCTCTACTGCAACTCCTATTTTCTGTGCACTAGCAACAAGATCCAATTCAACAAAGAACAGGCCACCTTCCTGCCACTCGCGAGGCTGCCCCTTAGCCATAACATAGCCATCAGCTTCAGCCATAATGCGATCACTTACCAGCATGCCCATACTTGTTTCCGTACTGCTTTTTACATGGGTCCCAACTTCCTGTTCTATGCAGGTTCTCATTGCATCCTCTTTGGCTTCTCGTCTTGCCTTGGCTATATCGCCATTTACAATGGCAGCACTCCCACGTACAATCGCCGCTTCTGCTGCAGGACTTTGACAAAAAAATCCCCCCGACAGCAGCATAGCCAAAACTCCTGCCATAATCCTTTTCCGCGTCATCCTGTCACTCCTTGATATCGTTACTTTTTCTGTGTGGCCAATCTATCTGCCAGCCTTATCAATAGTTCCGTATAAATATCCGGCAGCTGTTCCTTCTCTGCCGCCGCAATAGACCCCGATTCTGGCAAAATATATTGTACCGCTTTTACATCATCAGCCACTTTTTCTGCCTGGCCATCAACCTGGCTTCTAAGCCATGCTTTATATCCCATATTTTTTACAGCTAGGGATTCTTTCTTGCTTGGCAACTCCTTCCAAACTGCCCCCGAAAAATTAAGCCTGATTTTATGTGCAGGCTCTGGTACAGTCAAGGTCATCGTAGCTCCAGAAGTTGAATAGCCACCAGTCAAGGAATAGATACTATCCGAAACGTCATCAGCTACAGATTTGTTCCCCTCATTGGTCCTATCTGCATTGCCCACTTTCTGTCCCATCATAGTAATCGGCGGATAGACTATTTTTTTGCTTGTCTCCTGGAACCTGGCACTATAAAGACTGCCCATCAACGCTTTTATCGTTTCGCGCTGGCTCCCAAAAATCTCCGGTGCCCGTTTTGCACTCATAGACACATCAACCACTTCATAAGTATCATTGGTCGGTTGGTTAATATTCTTTAAATAGGTTTTTAACTGGCTAAGGTCCAGTTTCTCGCGTATCAATTTTTCCATCATGGTCGCATAAACATCTGCTTTTTGTGTATCTGACGGCTGCACTAGCCATGGCTTGTTTATATCTCCCCCCAAGCTTACAGGGTCAAAGCCACTAACCGGTATTGCGCCTACCATAGTCCAATTATTAGCCGTGCTCCCGCCTCGACAAATTGCCAAGTAAAGGCTTCCTACCACTACTGATTTATATAAAGTTTTGTCCTTTAGCTGATAACTTGAATCCAACGTATCCGAAATTATCGACAATGGTATAAGTGCCACTGGCACTTGAGCATCCACATCAGTCATTACGCCTTCATATTCATAGCTTCCAGCTTGTTTTACCTTAAAGGGCAATGAGCCTGCCATTTCTTCACTTGCGATTTTAGCCGTTATAGCTTCCTGTATCCGTTTGCGCGTATTGCCTAGCAAAAACAAACGATTCGTTCCCTTATTGACAACCAATACTTCGTCAGCACAAAGGACCTCCGGCTTTTCTGCCGCTTCCAAAACAGACATGGTAAAAATAGCAGCCAATGACATAATAGTGAATGCCCCCACTATTACCCTTTTTAGCCCTCTATTAATTTGCGACACACTCTCCACCTCCCATAAAACAAACAAGGAGCGACTAATGCCGCTCCTTGCCGACTCACGGCATTTATTCAATCAACCCTCAGTCCAGCTAGATGCTTCCTTTTTTGCTTGCTCATCACTAACATCATTAATATTTTGTTTTTTCTCGTATGTCTTTAATGCCCCAGACATGCCTTTATGTTGTGCTCCAATAACCTTCGTCAATGACTCGGCATTTTTAGCCACAGAAGACAAATCCTTTATAATATCCATTTTATCCTGAATACTGTCGCCACCTTTTGCCATTGCTGTGCCAGCATCCTTGACAATCGACACTGCATCACGTGCAGCTAGGATTTTATAAATATTGGCTGCTTTACGCTGCGTTTTAGCTGTCTGCAACAATCCATTGGCCTGCTGAATCTTGGCAGCATCACCACTATCCAGCAATTTTTTTGCAGCTCCTTCAATCAGCTTAGCATCAACTTTCGAGGAATCAACTACAGATGTGATGGAGCCCAAATTGGTCTTGCTGCTTGCAGCCTGTTTAATCGCAGCTTTTGCTTTCGCGCCGCCATCCCCCAGGCCTAGCGCCTGCTGCACATTTGCCGAAGCGTACCCATAACAAACAGCAGCCCTATAAAGATTCAACATCATATTCTGGCGCTTATCCTGCATGCCATCAAGATCCACATGAAAGGCCTTGGCAGCAGCTTTCTTTGCCTCTCCCTTGACAGCACCACCAATATCACCTAAGCCAAAGCCAGCCTCTGCCACAGATGCCCCAATGAAGCCATGCCCAGTAACACCCGGCATAAAAGCGCCTGATACTGCGAATACACCAGCCATTCCCACAGCTGCCAGCAGATTTTTCTTCTTCATAGATCATCCCTCCATAAAACTCTAAAACTCTAGCATGTGAATAAATTTCACCATGAGGATAGAATTCTACGCCCCCCTGTAATCTCCTGCTAAATTTTAATTTTTTTTTAATTTTAGCACATCCTACTGTTGATGTACAGAAAAATCAAGAATGTTTCCTTCATCCACATAAAATCCGTTGCTCCTATTTTTCCTATAGCAAAACAGGAACTGCGGCGTTATAATTATGCAAATAAAGATTATGATTTTAGAGAGGTTCTGATTTATGAAAATAGTAGTCGGAGTAACCGGGGCCAGCGGCAGCATTTACGCCCTGCGACTGATTGACGTCCTAAAAAAGCTCGGCCATGAAGTTCATGGCGTGGTTACGGACAGTGGCTGGCAGGTACTGGCCTATGAATGCAACGTCTCCCGCGAAGAAATAAAAAATCGGGTGGATGTACTCTACGACAACGCCAACATTGGCGCCGCCATCGCCAGCGGTTCCTTCAAGGCCGATGCCATGGTCGTGCTGCCCTGTTCCATGAAGACGACTGCCTGCATCGCCCACAGCCTTTCGGATAACCTGCTGGCCAGGGCCGCTGACGTCATGCTGAAGGAAGGGCGCCCGCTTGTCCTCGTTCCGCGTGAAGCACCCATGCATGCCATCCATTTGGATAACTTGCTGACACTAGCAAAACTGGGCGTAAAAATCGTCCCGGCATCCCCAGGCTTTTATCACCGTCCCCAGACCATCGACGACCTCGTCAATATGCTGGTGGGCAAAATCTGCGACCAGCTTGGCATTGATGCCGATTTATTCCCACGCTGGGAAGGCTAAAACAAGCTCCACACCAATTTGCCGATAAGCACGGTGGTCATAGCGATAAACAAAGGGCGTACATAACCGACGCCCTTTTTGAGTGCCATATTTGCACCGCAGTAAGCACCGGCAATCATGGCAATGCCCATGGGAATCGCATGGGCAAAGTCAATCTGCCCAAAATAGCCAAAGAAAATCACCGCCGAAATATTGCTGGCAAAATTAAGCGTTCGGGCATTGGCCGCAGCACCTAAAAAATCAAAGCCAACCATCAGGAGGCCAAAAAGCATAAACGAACCCGCACCGGGCCCGAAAAAGCCATCGTAAAAGCCTAGTGAAAACGCCACCAATCCTGCTAGTAACAGCATTTTTGTGGACAGCCCTGCATATTTATTTTCCCTGCCCCAGTCCTTTTTGAAAATGCTGTAGAGCAGTACGGCTATCAGCATGACGACCACCAGCGGGCGCAGGATTTCCGGCGGCAGGAGCTGCACGGTAAACACGCCCAAAGCGGAACCAATAAAGGACAGCGGAAACAGCCGCCGCATCAGATAGCCGTCCACCTTTCCCGAGCGCACAAAGGTGATAAAACTGGTAAAGCTGCCCATGACCGCCGCGCACTTATTGGTGCCCAAGGCCAGAACTGGCGGCAAGCCCGTCCAAAGCAAGGCCGGCACGGAAATAAGGCCACCGCCGCCCACCACTGAATCAATAAAGGACGCCATAAAGCCAAAAAAAAGCAAAAAGGCCAGCGTTCCCGCATCCAAAAACTCCATAAGCTTCTCCTTTAGGTTAAAATTTCATCTATAGTCGTATTCATTCTATCACAATTTTTCCTCCCTCAAAACCTTTACATCTATCCAGCACTGTCCTACAATAGTTTACATACATTTACAATCATGTTTACACTTTTGGAGAGGGAAGGGATATTTTGAGTGACGACAAGGATGAGATACTAAACAAGCCCTTTGCAGAAATCGGCGAAAAGCTGCACCTGCTTCTGCAGACGGGCGCACTGTTAATGGAAAACGGCGCGGACAGCGACCGCACCGTACGGGATATGCGGCGGGCAGCTGCCTTTATGGGCATTGACAGCGAGCATATGCATCAGCATGTACTCTACACGACCTTGATGTTAAATGTCAGCGACAGCCGTCACTCCTATACCGAATTTTGCAAGTATCAAAAACATGGAATCAATATGACCACCCTGTCGGCTGTCAGCAAGCTGACCTGGCGGGCACTGGCACAAAACTACAGCCTGGAGGCCTTTCGGCGGCAGCTGAACAATATCCGCAATCTGCCGCGGGCTTATCCGGTATGGCTGACCGCCTTAGGGGCCGGCGCGGCCTGTGGCGGCTTTTGCAAGCTCTTTGGCGGCAGCTGGCTGGATTTTCTCCTGACGACTATCTGCTCCCTGCTGGGCTTTTATGTGCGACGGCTCTGCACGGCGTATGCCTTTAACACCTACGCCACCATCGCCATTACCTCCTTTATAACGACCATTTTGGCCTGGAGCACCCAGTTTTTGACCGGCGGACTCAACTGGTATCCCCTGATTGCCTGCACCTTATTCCTCGTGCCGGGGATACCGCTGATTAACGCCGTTGACGACCTGCTCAACAACTTTATCGTAGCAGGCATGACCCGTGCCATGCATACGGTACTGGTCGTCAGCAGCATGACGTTTGGCATCGTAATTGCCATCCGGCTCTGTGGCGTAACGGATTTTACCAGCGTGCAGCTGACGCCGGACACGGTGTATTTTTCCCAGGCAATAGCCGCCGCCATTGGTGCCGTAGGCTTTTCCATCATCTTCAATGTCCCGCCCCGGATTCTCCCCGTAGTAGCGGTGGGCGGTATCATCACCGTACTAATTCGCAATATCGTGGTACTGGAGTTTGGCTTTTCACAAACAGCAGGTTCGTTTTTGGGTGCTGCCGTGGTCGGGCTTATTGCCTTAAAGGCCATCCACTGGTTCCATACGCCCAATATCGTCATCACCATTCCCTCGGCCATCCCCATGATTCCCGGGGTACTGCTCTACCGCCTGCTCTTTGCCCTGCTGAACCTTGACTTCATCACGACCGAGGAATTTTTCATCAGCCTGCGAAGCGGCATCAATGCCGTCACCATCATCATCGGCATTGCCGTAGGTGTGGCGATTCCCAATATCTTTATCCATCGCCAGATTGAACGGCGCAAGCAGGATAATGTGCATAAATTGCTGGCTAAACGCTATGCCGAATCAGAAGATTAGAAAGAAGGGACTTTATGACACTGACGACCACAGACTCACCTCGCCGGGAGGCTTTTGTAGACGGAATGCACGACGGCTTTCCCATCGCCCTTGGCTACTTCGTAGTAGCCTTTACCTTGGGCATTGCCGCCCGCAATGCAGGGCTCACGCCCTTTGAAGGATTCCTGGCCAGCCTGTTCAACAACGCCTCGGCAGGCGAATACGCCGCCTTTACCATCATTGCCGCCGATGCTCCCTATCTGGAACTGGCGGTTATGACGCTGGTGGCCAACGCCCGCTACCTCCTGATGAGCTGCGTAGTCAGCCAAAAATTCGCCCCGGATACCAACATTCTCCACCGCGTACTGGTCGGCTTCGATATCACCGATGAAATCTTCGGTATCACCATCGCGCGAAAAGGTCCCTTGAATCCCTATTACAATTACGGCGCCATGAGCCTGGCCCTGCCGGGCTGGTCTGTCGGCACCGCCCTCGGCGTAATGGCCGGCAACCTCCTGCCTGTAGCCGCCGTCAGCGCCCTGAGCGTAGCCCTGTTCGGCATGTTCATCTGGGTAATCATCCCCCCTGCCCGCGACAACCGCATTATCGGCGCCCTCGTCGCCATCAGCTTCATCGCCAGCTTCGCCTGCGCCCACCTGCCTGTAATCAGCGACCTGTCCAGCGGCACACGAACGATTATCCTGACCGTAGCCATCGCCGCCATAGGCGCCATCCTGCACCCGGTAAAAGAATAAACAACGAAAACGAAGCAAATGTGTATCGTAATAAGCCCATGAGGCCGGTAATGCTTTTCCGCAGCTTTTAACAATTGTGTCTACGGCGGAGCAATTATATCATACTAAGCCCGTGGGGGCTGACCGTGTTTTTCGTAGCGTTTGACAAGCCTGTCTCAGCGAAGAAAAATATGGTCAGCCCCCACGGGCGCCTTTATACTACGATGTTAATTTAACTAGGAATGATAAACGGCCTCATCCACCTGCCCTTCCTGTTGTGCCACCAGAAAGGCCGAGGTAATATCCCCCACCACATTCTGCGCAGTTCCCGGCATATCAATAATCGGCTCAATCCCGATAAAGTGCATGACTGCCGTTCCCGGAATCCCCATGCTTTCGAGTAGCGGCGGCATAACGAGCAGCCCCACGCCGGTCATCGCCATCAGGAATTCAACGCAGAACAAAGAAAACAAAAAGTCCGCATCAATCGTTACCGAAAACGTGCAGGCCAGTACCATGGATATCACGGAAACATAATAGGCCGTACCATCCATATTGAACTGCATGCCCACCGGCACCGTAAACTTCACAATCCGTTCATTCATGCCCAGTTTTTCCGTGCAAAATTTCAGCGTTGCCGGCAGGCAGGCACTGGAATTACTGCTCGAAAAAGGCAATGCGCTGAAACGCACCGTTTTTTGCAAAAAGGCCAACGGCTGCCAGTGGGAAACGAGACAAACCAGCAGGGCCGATACAATGAAACTCAACGGCAGCCCCAACGCAATGACCAGAATCAGCCAGCCATAAGCCAGCAAGCCCACAGGCCCCATTTGCATAACCATTTTGACCGTGGATATGCCCACCAGAAAGGGCAGCAGGCAGCTTACCGTCTGAACCACATTCATGGTAAAGCTGCTCATAAAATTTACCCCTTCCCTGGCCCAATCCAGCTGTTCTCCCATCCGATTGAGGACAACGCCGCAAAAGCAGGCTAAAAACAACGTCTGCATGATGTTGTTATTGGCAAAGGGCGAAATCACATTTCCCGGGACAATGCCCGTAATCAGGGAATGAATCGTGAGTCCTGCAACATGACTGGTCCCCTCATCAATCGTGAGCGTGGTCAACAGTTCCGGCATCCCGCCCAAAAGATACCCTGCCAGCATCCCGGCAGCCACAAAAAAACCTAATTTGATTAGCGACCATATCACCACGCGCCAGCCAATACGCCCCAGATTGGTCGAATAGGACATACTGGAAATCCCTGAGATAACCGAAAAGAAAATCATCGGCGCAATCGCCATCATCAGCGCACTGATAAATATCGACTGTATCGGTTCTATGATGATATTCTCCAACCAATTTTTAAACTCCGGAGCGGCGAAAAAATACAACAGGGTTCCGGTCAAAGCCCCCAGTGCAAGACCATACAAAATTCTGCGCACTTCCTGATGCCCCGGGTCACGCAACCGGATGGTGATTGCATTTTCCCGTGTCCACCGTCTGCGGGTGTACTTCAGCTTCTTTTTATGTGCCTCCAATATCGCATAGCCAATCAGCTCATCCTCCGTGTCTTCATCTATGACCGTCAAAGGATTATAAGCTTCCCCTTTTGCTTTGAGGACAAGGCTCACCCGATGAAACCGTTTTTTCCAGGACAGGCTCATACTGAACGTTGCCGAATCTTCCGCATGTTTGACACAGCGCTGAAAGATTTCTTCTGCCAGGAGCTGCATCACATAGATTTCCCTTGGTTTCGCCTTTTCTCCGCTCAGACATTCTTCTATCCAGTCCATTGCCTGAGCGAAGGTTTCCAAGGACATAACAAAGTGTTTATCCGTTATTCGATTGTAATCAGCCATACGATTTTCTCATTCTTCATCTTATCCAACCGCTGCAGCTGCTGCTTATTCAAGCCCTTTTCGCTGTAAAGCGTTATCGGCTGGCTGAACAACGGAATGCGCTGCACCTTTAAGCCCTGCGCGGCAATAAATTTTGTTGCTTCTTCATCATTGGCAAAAAACTTCTCATCAAAATCTGCATCCGCAATATCTTCATAGACCTTGGCCGATTCACGATAGACTTCACGGGCATGTTTCTCCCCATAAACCACTTTGGATGCATCCATGACAAAATCACGGGCAGAAAAGTCCGTAGTAATATAGCAGCCGCCATGTTTTTGCAAAATAGCCTTGATATTCTGCAGGACGCTGGCCTGCTGTTCATGGGTCAGATACATCATCAGGCCGTCCATAGTAATGCAGACAGGTCCTTTCATCAAATCTGCCGCCGCCATCATCTGCTCCTTATCGGTTGCATCTGCGACTTCATACGAAGCCAGCTTCAGTTCATCAGGCTTCAGGCATTTTTTCAGATAATTGTTGCCATAGACTGCCACAGCCGGGAACTCCGCCCCGACAAACCGAATCCCATGCCGTGCCATATAAAGTCCACGGGAGGAAAAACCACAGGCAATGTCCATAACATTCTTATAACCATTTTGCCGGATATACTGATTGAGTGCGGCATAACGCATCTCATGGTAGAGCATATTCACCGGCTGCAGCGTATAAAAATTCTTGATTTTCCCCGTGAACAACAGATGCTGCTTGCCCGTAGCCTTGGCATATTCAGCCGCCTCCGGCACACCGGCCTCCCGCAGCCAGAACAGCGACGTATAAGCCGTATAAGAAACCGGCTCAAATTCTGCAGCCCAGCTTTTTCCGCTCAGCAGCAGGAATACGCCTAAAATCAAAACAGACAGCCATCTGATTGGCAATAGTTTATTCATGTTCAACACACCCTTCCCTAATAAAAAACACCTTGTAAATATTTCGCCCAAGGTGTTGATATCTCCTGCCATCAGCAATTTTTATTTCATCAGCCTGCAGACTGTGTTCTTTTCTCTTTATATCCCTAAATCAGGCAAAGTGTTATTATTTTTTCTTTACAATTCCCCGCCGCACACCTACAATGAATACATATAAAATGAGGAAAGGACTCTTACTATGAACCACGACATCTATATCTACCTGCTTGTTATGAGCGCGGTGACGCTGGCCATCCGCATACTGCCCGTCACCCTCATCCGCCGTCCCATCAAGAATCGATTTTTGCGGTCATTTCTGTTCTACGTTCCCTATGTGACATTGGCAGTCATGACTTTTCCCGCCATTATGGATGCCACCCGCAGCCCCTATGCGGGGCTTTTGGCCCTCATTGTCGGCATCGGCCTTGCCTGGAAGGGCTTCAGCCTGTTCAAAGTAGCAGCCGCCTGCTGTCTGGTAGTCTTTGGCGTAGAACTGCTTATCTTATAACCCAAAAACAGCCCATGAAGCATATCCCTTGCTTCATGGGCTGTTCATCTATTTATTTAGGCAATCTGATACACGCGGGCATCAAAATTCTTCCAATAGCTCACGGCATCATCATAGGACAGAAGGTAGCGGTCCTCGACTTCACTTCTCCCCAGCTCGATACCGTAGCAGCACTTAGCAAACACAGCTGCCTCTTTATTGGCCGCTTCACGGATAATCTCCCGCAGGGTATCTTCCACAAATGCCGTACGGGACTTCCAAGCCGCCTGCTCCTTCAGATTATACTTGCCAGTCTTGAACTTGAACAACTTGTTGGTGGCACTATTCACCGCAACAATCATGGTTAATTTTTCTCCTCTCCAAACATCTTTTCCACAACATTATCCCATTAGATTTCTATAATATACATCTTTATAAAAAATACGTTGTAATTTTACCCCAAAAGTCCTAATTGCGCAAGCTATTTTTGCAATTTAGCTTATATTTAAGAATATTTTTCCCTATATGCTTATTGATTTTTCCTATGCGGGAAAAACTCGTTCAGCACCTGCTCGTCCTGCGGCTTGCCCAAATAAGTGCCAAGCAGGAAGAACAGCAGCGAGGCGGTAATGCCAATGGTAATCTGATGCAGGCCCATGACCTTAAAGCCCATCCCCTGTGTCAGGCAGTAGACCACTGTACCGCCGCCCATGGAGAGGATTGCCCCGAGCTTATTGGCCCGCCGCCAGAACAGGCCGAGCAGCAGCATCCAGAAAAACGCCGTTTCCAAGCCGCCAAAGGCGAACATATTGATAATCCAGATAAGGCTTGGCGGGGTCAGCGCAATGATAAAGACCACGACGCCGATAACGGCCGTCGCCAGCATGGAGAGCAGGCGCAGCTGCTTTGTGCCCGGCTCCTTGCCTCTTTTATGCTGCTGATGCAGATACACATCCTTGATAATCGCCGAAGATGCGACAATGAGCAGCCCCGAAATCGTGGAAATGGAGGCCGCCAAGGGACCGATAATGGCCAGCCCGACCAAGGCCGGCGGCATAACCGTGACGATGGTTTTCGGAATGATGTTGTCCACGCCGCCATAGGTGGCCAAATCCCCCGTAAGCACGCCATGGGCCAAAATGCCCGTGAAATTGATGCCGATATTCATAAAGCCCACGACCACCGTACCGATAAGCATGGCCTTGTGCAGGCTGGCCGTGTCCTTGTAGCTGATGCCACGCACCACCGACTGCGGCAGGGCAATCGTACAGATACCCACCAGAATCCACTGGGTCAGGTAAAGGCCAGCCGGCATATGGCCGCCGGAGAACGGCTCAAACATTTCCGGATGGTTCAGGTGGAGATTGGCCATCAAATTGCTGTAACCACCACCAGCTAACAGAACATGATACAAAAGCAGGACAATGCCCACCATCATAATCAGCGCACAACAGGTATCGGTGAGCGCTACGGCCCGGAAACCGCCCACGGTAGTATAGACTACAACCGCCAGGCCAAAGAGCAGCAGCCCCATTTCGTAGCTATATCCCGTCACAGCCGCAAAGAGCTTGGCACCGCCCACGAACTGCGCCGTCATGGTCGCACAGAAAAACAGCACAATGATAAACGCCGCCAGGCTTGCCAGCCCATCGGACTGGAAGCGTTCCCGGATGATATCCACCACCGTCACGGCATCGAACTTGCGGGACAGCAAGGCCACGCGCTTGCCAAAAATGCCCAGCACGAGGAAGATGGCCGTAACCTGCACCACGGCCATATAAATCCAGCCGAAGCCAATCTGCCAGGCCATCCCCGGCCCGCCGACAAAGGAACTAACCGAGCTATATGTCGCAACCGTGGTCATGGCCAGCACAAAGCCACCCAAATCATGGTTGCCGATAAAATACTGCTGCACAAAATTCTTGCCAAAGCCCCGCGCCTGCACCTGCCGCACATAAAAGCCAATGCCAATCATCACGGCCATAAAGATAAGCAGGGGCAAAAGCGCTGCCAGATTGCCGCCATTACTCATGTTCCTCAGCCCCCTTTTCTTCGTCCAGGGGCATATCCCGGAACACGAATTTCAACAAAAGTTTCACCAGCACAATGGCAAACAGCCATACCCCGATACTGGACGTAACCGCCCATAAAGGCAGGCCAAAAATCTCCAACTCCACATCGGCCAGGCCAAAACCTGCCCAGCACCAAAACAAAATAAGTACCAGCAGTGCCAGCCCCGTATACGCGGCTTCGCGGCGAATCTGCTGATACTTTTCCCAATCGGTCATAAATGAATTCTCCTTTCGTACAGTTGCGCCCTGAATTTTTATGCAGCGCATACCGTCGCTCTCTAGTGTACCGCAAAATGAATCTGCAGGCAAATCGAGCAGGAAATTTTCTCATAAAAAGCGAAAAATACCGATAAAGAAAATTAACCGAAGGAGGATGCTTACCATGAAACGTATAACCATCATATTGGCCTTATGCCTTTGGAGTATCGCTGCCCTGGCTGCAGCTGCTGGCTCCATCACCGGAAACGTCTATCCGCCCAATACCGAACGCGGAATGAAGGTCGCCAAAGGGGAAGCCGGTGCCGGAGTAATGTGGAATATGACCGCTCCCCCCAATCGCAAAAACACGGAACGGGCAGAAATATGGCTTATCGAGCGGGGCATCAATTTCGTCGCGCTCCCCTATGCCTCTGTACAAAAATGGTATCAGGAAAAGGTTATTCCGGCCAATCAGCCGATTTACCATGCAATCGCCGACGAAAAGGGCCAATTTGCCTTCAAGGATGTTCCCGCTGCCGATTACTATGTGGTCATCCTGGACCCCAATGGGCATGAAATCACCCAAAACCTCAGCGAAAAAATGGCCCGTGATGAATTTTTGAAAAAACTGCCCCAGGTTGATGAATTTGAACTGTTCATGGTGGGCATGCGCACCTGCCTGGTGGAAAAAATCACCTTGAAAAACGGCCAAAACATCAAAATCCGTCCGGGATTTCTTTAAACCATAAAGGGAGGGTTCATTATGTCAATTTTGG
The DNA here is from genome assembly GCA_902785885.1 of Pseudoselenomonas ruminantium. Taxonomy (GTDB): domain Bacteria; phylum Bacillota; class Negativicutes; order Selenomonadales; family Selenomonadaceae; genus Selenomonas_A; species Selenomonas_A ruminantium_M. The sequence goes on along the minus strand of CADAAS010000002.1, from coordinate 26,874 downwards.
ATGACATGCTATCTGCCAACGCCGAATTCTGTGCCCATCCGCCAGCAGATTACACGCAGGAAGACCAGAAAAAAAGCAAGCTGCCGCAAAAGCAGGTAGCCATCATTACCTGCATGGACACGCGGCTGGTAAACTTTTTGGAGCCGGCCTTGGGCATTGGCCGTGGCGAAGCCAAGGTAATAAAAACCGCCGGCAACGGCGTTACCGGCGTATTCGATGGCACCATCAGGAGCCTTTTGGTCTGTATTTATGAACTTGGCGTCAAGGAAATCATCGTTATCGGCCACCACGAATGCGGCATGGCCCATACCACCTCCGAAAGCCTGATACAATCCATGCTGGAACGCGGCATTGCCAAAGAAGCCATCCATATGGTCAAGAAGGAATTACAGGAATGGGCCGACGAATTCCATCACCCGGAACAGAATGTCCGCGATACCGTGGAATACATCCGCCTGAATCCCCTCATTCCTGATGATGTTCCCATCCACGGCCTGATTTTCCACCCCCGCACAGGCAAGATTGATGTGGTGGAAAACGGCTATGACAAATAAAATTACTCCTGCGGCTTAATCAGCCCGTTCTGATAAGCCAGCAACAGGTTATACAAGTCGGTAATCTCGTCCTGTATAATCTTGCCCTCGTCCGTATCCCCAAGTGTCGTCCTGCAGGCCTGTAGTTCCACGGTTTCCGATACGGACTCAATATCCTGGTTCTCGCGCAAAGCCTCGCGGACATCGGCAATCTTCTGATGCTGCAGCAGGCGCAGGCCGCGGGAATTGGAAATCAGCGTATAACCGGATATGCCCGTCTTGCTATGATAGGCCTTGCAGAAACCTCCGTCAATGATAATGGCTTTGCCGCCAGCCTTGACGGGGGTTTCGCCTTTTTTGACCTTGACGGGCACATGGCCGTTGATGATATGCCCGCGCTCCGGGTCAAGGCCAAATTCCTGCAGCACCATTGCGCAGGTTTCTTCCTGGTTAATGTACTTGAAATACGGGTCAGAAGGCTCTTTCCAGGTGGATTCATCGGCGATAAAGGCGCGCTCAAAGGTCTTGAACTCCCGCCCCGAAACCGGCGAGAGCCGCCCGCACCATAAAAAGTACATAAAGTCCACCGTCTCCGGCTTGCGATAGAGATACGCCTCCCGGGCAATTCTATCGCAATGGTCAAACCATGACCGCCCCTTGTACTCCTGCCCGTCATAGGACACGGAACGCATACTGCCATCTTCATTTAGCAGCACACAGCCATGGAACAGCAGATTGCCGTTATAGCGGGTATAGAGACTCCCCTTTTGATAGAGATAATCCACATGACGCTGCAGCACGGCGCTTTCCACAAAATACGATTTGAGGTCGTCAATAATCGCCGCTTCCTTCTCCGTAAGCCGATAGGGGTCGCCACAATCCTCATCAATGGTGGGGAAGTACGCGCTCTCCAGTTCATAGCGCTTGCCATCGCCAAGCACTGCATGCGAGGAACGGAAGTCAATCTTATCGAGCAGCAGGCGGCTCGCCATCTGGTATTCCGGGTGACGGCGGATAAGCTGGCCTTCCAGCTTGAACATCATCATGGTAATGGCCTTTTCCGCGGCCTTGACCGGATTGGCGTCCGGATAACTGCGGGAAGCAAAGGTCGTCAGCGGTCGCAGGCTGATGCCATAGCCCCGCTCCAACACGTCCGTATTGTTATAGCGCAGGCAATTGCGCACTACGGCGGCAATGCAGGTTTCATTCCCCAGGGCCGCGCCCATCCAGAGTACATCATGATTGCCCCATTGGATATCCACCGAAGGATGCTTCATCAGGAGATTCAAAATCGCGTCCGGGCGGTTGCCCCGGTCAAAAAAATCCCCCACGATATGCAGCCTGTCCACTGCCAGCCGCTTAATCAGCACCGTAAACGCCTCGATAAAATCCGCGCCGCTGTCAATCTGGACGATGGTATTGAGCAGCCGCTGATGGTAAACGAACTGGGCCGTATCGGCCTCCGGACGGGTATTCATGAGCTCCACAATCACGGCTTCATAACGCTTGGGAACAAACCCACGCACCTTGGATGCCGGATATTTGTAGCTCATCAGCTTGGATAGTTTCAAAAGCTGCGAGAGATTTTTCCGATACCAGGCCGGCGTGTTCTTGTGGCCTTGCGTCACCTGCTCAATTTTTTCCTTGGGATAGTAAATCAGCGTGCAGAATTCTGCCTTTTCCTCTGCAGACAACCTCTCCCCAAAGACATAGTCGACCTTCTCCCGGATAACCCCAGAACAGTTGTTGAGGATGTGGAAAAACGATGCATACTCCCCATGCAAATCACTCATGAAGTGCTCAATCCCCTTGGGCAGCGACAGCCTGGACTGCAAATAAATCAGCTGTTCATAAACCGCTTCCTTGGTGGGATATTTTTCTGCCAGCAGACGCATAACTTTGTTGGGCCTGCCCTTTACCGCTATACCACGTGCCATTCTGACCACCCCCGCTCCATTATTCCCATTGATTTGTTATTATTTTACCATAGCTTGTGCGTGAATGATATAGGTGAGAATAACCACCGCCATGGAAAACAGGTATTCCGTCACTGAGCCGACCTTAAACAGCTTTATGCCCACCTTTTGCCCAGGCAACAGAAAGGGCACCTTGCCGCAAAATGCATCCTCGACGATATGCAGCAGGGCACCAATACAGATAAAAGTAGCCCCGCGCTCCACATCCGCTCCCTGCGGCAGCAATCCCATCTGCATGATGGCCAGGATGGCGATATAGATAACCGGCCAATGTGACCAGCCGCGGTGCCGCGCCCGCCAGCTCCAATAATTTGCTCCGGGCTTTCCTTCTACTTTATCGGGAAAAATCGCCCCCGCCATGGAAAAGGCCGTGGATAGAAAATCCCCCGTAGCGGCATATACGATAACACCGGTGACAATTTCATGATTAACCCATTTCATTACGTTGCTTTAACTCCTTAAACTCACTTTGTTTCCTAGACTTATTTTAGCATATCGAGTATAATTAGGGTACTTAGATGAACGGAGCGATATAATGGACGATTATACCTGGCAACGGCGGCTTCGGGCCCGTCGCACGCAGGAACGACGGCGGCTGTCATTGGTCTTTTTGCTTTTGGCAGCATGTATCGGTGCGGTGGTATGGTATTTCTTTTTCTTTATCCGCACCCCTGAATATGCCCTGGAGCAGATTCAGGCAGCCATCACGGAACGTGACGGCGAAAAATTCAACCACTATGTGAACGCGGAACTGCTGTCTTCCCGTGCTTATGATGACCTAACGGTGGATTTGTTCGCCTATGATTCGGAACTTACCCCCAAGACCCGCGCCATGTTTGAAAAATTCTACATCATGATAAAGCCGCAGCTGGCCGAGGGAATCGAAAATGCTGCCCTCAACCGGATAACCACCGGCAGTTGGAACCTGCCAGAAGGTACGGACATCCTGAAAGGTCGCCAGCTGGGTATCGACTTTGAGCGCTTTTTGGAGCGAAGCCAGGTGCGCAACACCACGTTGGCCAAGGTGGGCAAGGTCGAACACAATGGCCGCAGTGCCACGGCTGACATCGAAATCATTGAGGAATACACCAAAACCCCCTTCACCCTGCAACTGGCTATGGAACAGGCAGAGGATGGCCATTGGCAGGTCGCCTACATCAAGAATTACAAGGCCTATCTCGATAAGATTGCTCCCTTGCAGAACAAGGACATTGCGGATTATATCGCCGCTACCCAGGACATTGTCAACGACAGCAATGAGCGCTTTGAGGTCTTCCAGGCCCGTTTTAAGCGGCTCAACAGCTCCAAGAGCGGCCATCTGACCAAACAGCAGAAAGTAAATATCGCCGCCCTGATTGAGGACGATATCATTCCGAGCCTGCAGGGTCGCCAGTCCCAGCTGGATGCCGTGGAAGTTCCTGCCGGGGCACAATACTTAGCCCCGGCATACGGCCATCAGCAAAAACATCCCCAACCTGCCTTAAGCGCTGTGCCTCATAGTTTTCCTTGACTTATTTCCGTTTCGTAGTAAAATGAAAATATAAAACTTGTTAGAAAATTCGCAAATACAATCAATTAACTTATGAACTATACAATTTCTGACTATAGAAAGGTGGCATGATAATATGTCTGCAACGAAATCACCATCTCAAGTAATTTTGGCCCCCTTCTCCGGCAAAACCGTTGAACTCGCCGCTGTTCCAGACCCTGTCTTTGCAGAAAAGCTCACAGGTGACGGCCTGGCCATTGAGCTTAGCAGCGATACTGTGTTAGCTCCCTGTGACGGCGTGATTTCCCTGTTCTTCGACACCAAGCATGCCTTCGCCATTACCACTGATGACGGTATTCAGATTCTTGTTCATGTCGGCCTTGACAGCATCATCCTGAACGGCGAGGGAATTACCGCCTTGAAGGAATCCGGCGACCGGGTAACTGCCGGCACGCCCATTCTCAAGATTGACATGGCTGTTTTCGAGAAGAACTCCATCAACATGATTTCGCCTGTCCTGGTTGTCAATTATGACAAAGTAACGGAACTTACGCCCTGCCGCCCCGGCTGTGATGTTGCCGCTGGCAGTGATGAGGTCCTGCAATACGCAATAGCGATATAACCAAAAGAGCCGCCCTTGAGGGCGGCCTTTTCTTTTGCCTGTCATTGCTGCAAATAGCTGTTGATTTCCTTTTGTACCTGATTCAGGGCACTGCCTATCGACAGCCCTTCCTGCACGATATGCTGCAGCTTATGGTCAGCCAGATTCATCGCCTCCTGATACCGGGAAAATTTCGGTTCAGTAATCGAATCATCCATGACCTGACTGACGATTTGCAGATTCATTTCCTCACTGCCGGGAGTAGCCGCCGTGAACAGCGCCTGTGCCCGCGGCGATTCCACCACATCACGACGGGCGGGCACCCCCTGGGTCATCGTGAGCAGCGATTCCTGAATCACGGGATCATAACAGATGGTCTTCAAGAGTTCCCAGGACAAGCGCGGCTCGCTCGTGCGCGCACTGATGCCCATAATCATGACCTGCATAATGGAGGAATTATGCCCGGAAGGCCCTGCCGGCAGCTTAATGCAGTCCCACTCAAAGGAACTGTATTTTTTTATGCGCCAAGGGTAAGGCTTGTAAGTGCGGTATTCGGCAAAGGTAAACGGACGAAACGCGACCTTTCCCATATCGAAGTCCTTGGCCGTAACCTCCTGCCCCTGATTGACGGCATGCAGGCCAGCCATAAACCGCATAACTTCCTCCATATTTTGCGTGGTAAAATTCGCCTTCTTGCCATCGGCGGAAAAGATTTTCACCTCATTGGTCAATGCTGCCTTGCGCCAATTATAGTCATAAACGCCAAACTGGTCCAGGCGACCATCACCATCCGTATCACGGGTTACGGCCTGGCAAATGCGCAGGAAATCCTGCCATGTCCAGTCATTGCGGGGAATGGCAATGCCCTCTTTGGCTAATAGCGTTTTATTCACAAACATCAGGGTCGGCACTGCCCCCACAGGCAGGGCATAGCTGTCGCCCTGCCAGCGTCCATAGTCCAGGGCCATCGGATAAAAAACGTCCGGGTTGAAATCGTGATCCATGTTCATAGACCGTTCCAAGGGTGCCAATGCGCCCATCGAGGCATATAAGGCAAAGTCCGTCCCCGGCACGACAAAGACATCCGGCTCGTCACCATTCAGCAGGCGTTCCGCCAGCCATTCCGAATAGTCCTCCTTGCGTATGCCGCTGACATATTTTACCTTTACACCGGGATGTTCTGCCTCAAAGCGCTTGATGGCAGCTTCCATCAAGGCATAGGGTTCACCTTCCGGCACGTTCCAGTTGCTGCCGGCAAACAGCCCCACCGTGAGCACCTTGGGGCGCGTCAAATACCAGCCCAAAAAACAGGTCAGGAACACCAAAAAAGCCAGATAAAGGGCAAAGCCGCGCTTCACGATACATCCACCTCAGCAGCCGCCAGCCCCGTCTGCACAGCCCAAATCGCCAGTTGCGTACGGTCGCGCAGGCCTAGCTTGGACAACGTGCTCGACATGCTGTTGCGCACCGTCCCCTCCGACAGCCGCAAACGCTCGGCGATTTCCTTATTGGACAGGCCATGCCCCACCAAATGCGCAATATTGCGTTCCGTACGGCTAAGCCCCTCAACGACCGGGCCGGTCTCCACAGCGCTGTTTCCCTGCGCCATCTGGTTGAAGAACTTCACCACTTTGGCTACAATGCCGGGGTTAATCATCGCACCGCCGGACACGACAGTACGGATAGCACCAGTAAGTTCCGGAACGGACACCCCCTTTAGCAGATAGCCGCTGGCACCATATTTCAACGCATTAAACACATATTCATCATCGTCAAAGGTGGTCAGGATGATGATTTTTACCGCCGGATAGAGCTGCTTGACTTCCCGCGTGGCCTCCACGCCATCCAGTTCCGGCATGCGCACATCCATCAAAATGACATCCGGCTGCCCCGCTTTGAGCATATCCATCAAAATCTGACCATTTTCTGCCACCCCGGTCACTTCGATATCCTCATTTTGGTCCAGCACAATCTTCAAGCTTTCCCGGATGAGTTCCTGGTCATCGGCGATAACAACTTTTATCATTCCGTATCCTCCCCATGATTATCCATTACATTTTTGCCCATTGGGATAGTTGCCTCCAATGTAAAGCCCTTATCGCTCCAATAACGGAGCCGTCCATGCAGCAGTTCCAGCCGTTCTTCCATATGCCGCAAGCCAAAGCCCTGCTTAGGTTCTGCACAGCCCTCGCCATTATCGGCAATGATGATGTAGAACCTGCCCGGTTCCACCCCACAGGTGACGGTCACTTTCGTCGCCTTGCCATGGCGGCGGGCATTGGTGATGCCCTCCTGCACAATGCGGTAGATGACTTCTTCCTCGTCTTCCCGCAATTTTTCCGGCCAACCCAGCTCCACCAGCTGGATTTCCACCCCGGATGAGGCCGAAAACTCCGCAATGACCTTTTTGATTGCCTGCTGCAGCGGCAGTTTCTCCAAATCGTCCGGACGCAGTTTCTTGACCGAACGGCGGACGTCCACAATCCCATGACGGGCGGTTTCCCGGATTTTTTCCAGTTGCTTTTTCACCACGGCAGGCGCTGCGTCCACCAGCACAATGCAGGCATCCAGCCCGGCGGCAATGCCGGTCAGGGTATGCCCAAGCGTATCGTGAATTTCCCTTGCCAAGCGGTTGCGCTCCCGGGTTTCCGCCGTGCGTTCAGCCTCCAGCGCATACGCCCGCAGGCGCACATTGGCTTCCTCCAGCTGCTGATTCAGGATGGCAATACGTTCCTTTTCATGGTGCTTGCTCTGCACCAGCAGCACCAGGTACAGGACAAACAACACGATATTCAGCGATTGAAAGGCATTTTTTATCGCCAGCAAAACCGACTGTACCTCCGGCCGGTAATACGCCGCATACACATCAAAGGGAGCTACATGGCGCTGAAAGATGGCCATATTGTAATTCGCCATGAAGTAAAGGCCCAACATGGCCACGAGCAGCAGCCAGCTTTGATTCTCCCCATGATAGCGGTGCATGAGGTCTGCCACCGCCAAGAGGACGATGCCATCATAAGCCAGGTTAAGGCTTTTCATCAACAGCATGCAGATACCGATTTCCGCAGCAAATATCAGCTGCCGCTGTCCCGATTCCAGACCGTCATGCCGGTAAAGTTTCCCCAGGAAAAGCAACAGACCATAGGCTCCCATGGACAGCCAAAATCCCTTCATCGCCGGCAGCGGCACAATGGGCAAAGTGGACAAAAATTCATGGGCACTCATGGTGCTGACAATCTTTTGCTGCGTAAGGCACATAAAGCCTGCCATCAGGAGCACGACCAGCCCATTGTACAGCCCCAAAAGTCCATAGAGCCATTCCAGATGCCGCTGTTCCGGCGTATAGCTCCCCATCATCAATCCCATCCTCTCATATCGGTGCCCAGATTTTCCTTGGTAATGAGCTGGGTGGGCAGTCGCATCAGCTTGGGCACCTGCTCACCCGCCAATATCTTATAGGCCTGTTCTGCCGCATTGCGCCCCAAGGCCCTGGGCGACTGTCCGGCTGTGGCCATCATATGCCCACCCGCTATCATTTCCTTGGTCTCCGGTACGCCATCTACGCCATAGACCAGCACCTTGTCCAGCCGGCCAACAGTCTGCAGTGCCGCCATCGCGCCCATTGCCGTTGGGTCATTCAACGCCATGACCACATCAATATCCGGGTGCCGGGCGAGCATTTCCTGCATGGCCGGCATGGCCAGTTCCAGCTGCCCCCGGCACTCAGCCTGATCCACCACCACAAAATTCGGATTAAGCGCCAAGCCATCCAAGAACCCCTGAATCCTGTCCACAGAAGACCGGGCCTCGGAATGCTGGAGCAGGGCTATTTTTCCGCCGGCAGCATGTGCCAGCAAATGCTCAGCACATTGCCGGCCGGCCAGATAATTATCCGACACTACCGTTGCAGCCACAGAATTTTCATCCTCTACATTGGTATCTACAGCAATCACCGGCACATTGGCCTCTTGGGCTAATTTCAAAGCGGGGGCAATGCGCTGCCAGTCCACGGGATTGATGAAGATCAGCTCTACCCCGCTGTCGATAAGTTCTTTTACGGTCTCTTCCTGCCGCTCCACCGACAGAGCTGGGTCCCGGGAGATAAGGATATCGCCCCGCCTGCTGACTTCCATGCGAATTTCCTCATCCACGATTTCGTAAAACGGATTGTTGAGCGTCATATAGACGGCACCGAATTTATGCCGGTGCTCCGCCTGCCGCAGGGAATAATCCGTCTGCATAATCTGCCACATAACCAGCGCAGCCAAAAAAAGCAACAGAACGCCCATCACGCTCCAAAACAACCTTTCCCCCCGTTCCATACCTGCAAACTCCGCCTTTCTCCGTCAATATCAATCAAATTATACCGCGAACAACGCTATTTTACTATAGTGAGAATCTTTTCTGCAAAAAAATTCTCACAAAGTCCCCATGTCCTCGCATTTTTACGACAAAATATGATATAATAAGGGGTAAGACTCATAATGGTTTTGGAATGTATGTGTAGTAGATAATGATTATTTTAGGAGGAATGAACAGCATGGACATTAAGTATGACGTAGCAATCACTTCCATCGGCAATCTGGCCAGAACCTTTCTGACCAACAACAGCAGCGCTATCCTGTTAGACGAAGGCATCCGCCCCAACCTTTCAGACATGGTACTCGAACACACGCCCGGCAAATTGGAAGAAGACATCAAGAAGGGTGACAAGCTGCTGATGGGCGGCATCAAATATACCATCGAAAAAGTCGGCGACGCCGTTAACGAAAACTTGCGTGAGGAAGGTCACTGCACGCTGGTATTCAACGCCGAAGGCTCCATGCCCGGCCAGATTATCCTCAAAGGTCCCTCCCTGCCCGTACTGACGGTCGGCGCACATATTACCTTCACGAAGAAATAAATACCAAAAGCTTGGGACTGCGGAAGCGCAGTCCTTTTTTCATACCTCTTGGCAGGATTATGACCTTCCCAGCACGAAATTATTCCTAGCTTGTAATGTCAATCGGATTCCTGAATATTAGTTGATGCTTTCGACATACATGAATATACGGAGGAAAGGACATGGGGATTTTTTCACGGAAGATACCACTTTGCACCCTGCTGCTCCTTCTGCTCGGCATTTTTCTGCCAGCCCACATGCTGGCTATGGCAGAATTAAAAGTCGGATACGTGCCGGGCACAGGATTTTTAGAGGAGGACAAGCCGGGTCATATGCGCGGAAACGGCTATGAATATATGGAATTTCTCTCCGGTTTTTTGGGTGCCAACTTTTCCTATGTTCCCTGCGTGAACTGGTGGGAAGCTGGTGCAAAACTGGAAAACCACGAAATCGACATGCTGCCCGCCATGCCCGGAAATTACCGGACATTGCCCTTTGCCGTGCGCACGGACCACGTCATTGCCCGCTTTCCAATGGAACTGGTGGTACAGGATGATTTTAGCGGCGGTCATGTACACTTGGGCACGCTGGACTACAACTATCCCACCCCCAACCTGAGCAAAGCCGCCCAGGAGCATGGCTTCACCTATGAACTCGTCACCTTCAGCGACCCTACAGATATGAAAAACGCCTTTGATGCCCACCAACTCGACGGCTATGTTCACCCCCTGCTCCATCCGGAAAAAAATGGTCGCGTACTGGCCCTCTTTGACCGGGTCAGTTATCGTCTGCTCGTCCATCGTGACCGCCCGGACCTCTTGGCAAGGCTGAACGCTGCTCAGGACAGCCTGCTCTTGAACCAGCCCAATATCCGTACCCGTCTCAACGATAAATACGAACGGTCCAAAGGATTTCCGCTGGTGCTCTCACCAGCCGAGAAGGCTTACCTGCAAGAAAAGAAGACTTTTCATGTAGCGGTGCTGATGCGGACAAAACCTTATTTCTATCGGGATGAACAAGGTAACTGGGCGGGTGCCACCCAGGCTTTACTAAACCAATTGGAACAGGATTTGGGCATCACGATTAAGCTGGAGGAAGTCAGCTCAGCAGATGAACTGCGCCGCCTGATTACCCGCGGAACAATAGATTTCGTGGCCGATGTTCCCTGTGATTTCAGCTGGCTGGACAACTTTGACCTCACGCCTACCCAGTCGTATTTGGAGATTGGCTATGTCCCCATAACCCGACATGGTGCACAGAGGCCCCGCACCCCCAAAGTAGCCGCGGTCGAGGGAAACTTCGAGACAACCACCTTCATCATGACGCAATATCCCAGCGAACAAATGCTCAGCCACAACAGTTGGGAAGAATGTTTTACAGCTGTCGGCAGCGGCACTGCCGACATTACCTATGCGCCCCGCGCTACAGTTCCCTATCTGATGGAAGCCGTATCGGCCTACAATCTTTCTGCCGACACCGAAAGCGTTTTTTTAGAAGCCATCAGCCTCGGCGTAGCCAAAGAAGCTAATCCCCTGTTGTGGCAGATACTGGATAAGGAAATCAATCACCTGCCGCCACGCCTGATGTCGGAATCCCTGAGTCAGACCGCCCACGAAAATGTCCATCAGTTGAATCCGGTCTATCTGCTTTACCACTATCCCCTGCAAGCAGTCCTCATGATTTTCCTGATTATGGGACTCATTGCTGGCACGATTTACTACCGCTCCCGCAGGCATGACCGGCAGCTATCCGAATTGGAACAATTGACCTATACAGACAGCCGCTATCAGCTCCCCAATCTACGCTATTTAGAACGCCACCGGGAGCAAATTCTCCGCCGAATCCGGCGCAAACAGAAATCCACTCACGTTTTTTTTGTTCTCTTTGCCGCCAGTCCAGCCAAGGGAACGGCCATCCACGACCGTCACGCCTGGGACGAAGCGCTAAAAGAAGCCGCCCACCTGCTTGCCGGCAAAGACTGGACAGTCGAAACCGCCGCAGGCACCATGCCCGGCGAATTGCTCTGCCTCTGCATAGCAGACAATCCCCAAATGATGCTGAATCTAACTGCAGAATCCATTACCGATTTAACCCCGGAAGACCAAAACATCATCTGGCACGCAGGCTTCTGCCCACTGGCAGACTTTTCCCTGACACAGGCGGAAGAACATGCCGCTCTTGCCTGTCAGGAAGCCAGAGAACAAAATATCCGGGCAAAACTTTGGCAACACGCCCATACCTGATGCGATTTAGGAGGAATTGACATGAGTAAATTACCCGTTATTTTAATCGTCGATGATGATGAAATGAATATCGTCATGGCCAAGAGCATTCTGGAAATGAAAGTCCGTGCCGAAATCCTGACGACAACCAGCGGCAGTGCCTGTCTGGGCATACTCCGCCAGCGGCAAAAGCCTGTTGACCTCATTCTGCTGGACATCGCCATGCCCGGCATGGACGGTCTGCAGACCCTCGCAGCGATTCGCAATGACCCAAGTCTTCGGGACAGCAAGGTCATCTTCCTGACTGCCGCTGCCGACAAGGAAACCATTGTTAAAGCCAGCCAGCTGAAAATCGCCGATTATGTCAAAAAACCGTTTGTCCCGGAGGATTTAATTGCCCGCGTAGAAAAACATCTCCATCCCCCCATTGAGGACCCGGAAGTCAATGACATTTTCAAGGCTCTGGATAATCTGGGCTTGTAAGCCGGCCTATTCAGCAGAAAGGAGCAGGCATTATGGGTGCACATAACTTCATCATCCCACTGGTCAGCCGTCTCCTCAAAATCCCCTACCTGCGGGCAATCCGGGAGACTTTCTGCGCCTTGATGCCAGTCATCGTCCTGCTGACCCTCATTGATATGGCTGGCTGCCTGTTCTGTGACCCAACGGGACCTGTACTCGGCGATGAAGGGCTCGGAGTCGGCTCCGTTCTGACTGGCGGACTCCATGATGAAGCCTATCGGGAATCGACTTTTTATGCCACCATGACCCAACTGCGCAGCTGCCTGAAAGTCACCGTGCTGATAAACTCCCTGCTCTTTTCCCTTGTGCTGACAGAAAAACTGGCCAGCCTTTGGCATGGAGATGTTACCGCCTCCATCGTCTGCACCGTTTCTTCCTACCTATTCCTATTGGCCGGATTTAACGGGAATTTGGACGGCCTGTCCACCTACTTTGGCGGACGCGCCTTTTTTCTGGCCCTGCTTATCGCCACAGCCAGTGTCCTCGTATTCAGCCGCCTTGCCCGCATCCGCCGCCTGCACCTGCCCGTTCCCCAGGGAATGCCGCAGGCCATGCAGCAATCCATGATTCTGTTTATCCCGCTGGGGCTGACGCTGTTTTCCTCGTTAATCGTCTCCTTTGCCTGGCTTTCCGTGGAACAATCCATGCATTCCCTGCCCTCTCTCTTGCAGGGCTATTGGGGTGCAGATATCGCCCAAATCCCGGCAGCTGCCATTCTTTATGAATGCCTGCGCCGGTTCCTTTGGTGGTTTGGGCTCAACGGCAGCAGCCTCACCTTTTTCTGGAACGAAGCCTTCTATATTCCCGCCCAGCTGGCCAATGAATTGGAAAACAGCAAGTACATTTTCACGATTGAATTTTTCGATGCCAATTCCATTTCCCTTTTGGGACTGGCCATTTCCGTATGGGTATTTTCTTATCGAGAAAAACTGCGCCAGCTCTCGGCCTACAGTCTGCCCTGCCTGCTGTTCTCCATCAACGAGCCCTTTCTCTTTGCCCTGCCCATCGTCCTCAATCCGCTCTTTCTCATCCCCTATCTGCTGGCTCCTATGCTGAACGTCTACATCGGCTATCTGGCCATCAATTGGGGCATTGTCCCCCTGTTCCACTACAGCGTAGATTCCACCGTACCTGTCCTGTTGCAGGGCTGGCTCTCCACGGGCGATATCATGGGCGCTGTCCTGCAGCTGGTGTGGCTCAGTCTGGATATCGTCATCTACACCCCCTTTGTCATCATGTTCAATATGCTGACCAGGGAAGAAGATGCCATCGAGGAGGCGAATGCGTATGAAACCTGACAGCCATGCGCTATTGCGGCGGCGATTTATCGCCTTTGCGCTTTTGCAGGCCTTTCTCCTCTGTCTGGCCATCTTTCTTTCCATCAATTATTTTGGTTCCGATATCTGGTCACGGCGGGATTCCGTCGGCCTGATTCTCGCCAGCGCCAAAGATGCTCCGGGCTGGCCGCGGGATATGCGGCTGGGCCTGCAAAAAGCCTGTCAGAACCGGGGATACACCCTCTACATCGAAGATCATGTAAACAGCGATGACAATAGTCTCGCGCAGGTCACGGAAAAACTGGTCAAAAAAGGCGTCAAAAAAATCTTTTTGGCCAATCCCGGCTATCAGCGCAATCTGGAAAATATCGCCCGCCAGTATCCGCAGGTGGAATTTTATGCCAACTCAGTCGGCGAAACCATTTCCGCTAAAATCTTCAACTACTCCGTCCGCTACTACGAGGTACGCTATTTGGCCGGTATTTTAGCTGGACTCCATACCCGGACAGGCATTGTTGGGTATCTGGCTCCCTTTCCCGCCTTGGAAACCCGCCGCGACCTCAACGCTTTCGCCTTAGGTGTGCAAAAAGTCCGCCCCGATGCCCGCATTCTCGTGCATTGGACAGGACAATGGATTTCGGCCGAAAAGGAACGCCAGGCCCTCTATCTGCTCAAACATGAAAATACCGATGTCATCACCTATTTTGCCGCCTCCCAACAGCTTTCGCGGGAAGCTGCCGACTTAGGTCTGGATTACATTGATTTCCATGCGGCAGGGCTGACCATGCCCCCACACTGCATCGCCGCACTGGAAACCGACTGGACCAAAGTCTTTGATGAGCTTCTCCGTACACATACCGCCAAATCTACGGCCCATGTCTATTGGCAGGGAATGTTGGATAACGTAATCACGCTGCGCCTGTCGCCGGAACTTACGCCCCGTGAAGAAGCGCTGGTCATCCGGGCACGACAGGAACTTCTGCAGGGCTATCCCGTCTTTTCCGGAAATATTGTTGATCGGGATGGCCATAGCCGCTGTCAGGAAGGCGCAGTCATCGCCAACAGCAGCCTGCGGGAAAAAATGGACTGGCTGGTGAAGGGAGTGGAAATCATTGAAGCAAAATAATCTGCCGGAAGCGGTCTCGAAAAAAAGAATGCTCAGCTTCACCCTGCACCTTATGGGGCGGTTTCTGCTCTTTTTCGCCATTCTGCTGTTTATCGGCTTTGCCCTGCAGAGCAAAATGACGGAATCCCTCAACCATGAAGCGGAAAAATTCAGCACCCGGCAAGGCGAACTGCTGTCCTTCGTCTATCACAATCTGTTCCGGGCCGAAATGGCGGATTTGAATAAGGCCGCCAACCTGATTGCTGCGGGAAAAATCACACCCACGGACGGCGTGCAGGCCATCAGCAGTCCAGGACAGCAAGGCGGGCTTTTGGATATCAACGGCAACAGCCTCATCGGCATTGCCCTGCCCGAAAAAGCACGCCTGCAATGTGCCCGCACTCTGCAGGGTGAAGCCAGCTGGCGCTATTACAAGGATATGGGGCTGGTCGCCATGGTTCCGGTCTACGAAGGGCCTGTCGTCCGTTATGTCCTCTGCAAACTCTACACCGATACCGGCCTGCAGGATGGCACATCCCCCTTCCATTTTTCCGCCCAAAAGGAGGACGAAAAAGTCCTGCTCTACGATACGGCCACCCAACAAGTAATCGTCCCCTTCCAAGACTATACCGAAAGCCCCTTCTATGATGCAGCCAAAAATGCGCCATTAGGGCTGGATAAACTGCTGGAAAAACTAAGCAGCGGCCAGGAAGCCGATATATCCATTTTTGACCCGGAACTGAACGCCGACTACATGCTCTCTGCTGCCCCCATTCCCGATACCCCATTTCTGGCCATCGGCTATCGGGAATGGCGTTCCCTGATGACCGGCATCACCAACATTCACCTGATTGTCCTCTGGGTCTTCGGCCTGTTGGTCGTATTGTTCTGCGTATTCATCCTCTACAGCTTTGCCAATCAGGTTGCTGCCGAGGAAAGCACCGCCCTGCGGGAAGCCCGTGACGAAGCCCTGCGGGCCAATCAGGCCAAAAGCGAATTTCTCGCCAATATGAGCCACGAAATCCGTACCCCCCTCAACGCCATTCTGGGCATGAACGAAATGATTATGCGCAATGCCAGCGGCACCATGAAAAAATATGCCTTCAACATCAAGAGCGCCGGCGATACTCTGCTGTCCATCATCAACGACATTTTGGACTTTTCCAAAATCGAATCCGGCAAAATGGAAATCGTGCCCGTCAGCTACAGCCTGAGTTCTGTGCTCAACGATGTGTACAACATGGTCAGCTACAAGGCCGGGCAAAAAGGACTCGCCTTCCACATGGAAGTTGACCCCCGTATCCCCGATGCCCTATGCGGCGATGAAGTCCGCCTGCGGCAAGTGGTCGTAAATATCCTCAACAATGCAGTCAAATATACCCCCAAAGGTTCCGTGACCTTCAAGGTGCAAGCTGCAGATAATCTGCCAGATGGACAGCTTGTTCTGGAATTTATCACTCAGGACACCGGTATCGGCATCCGTGAAGAAGATAAAGCCAAACTCTTTTCCAAATTCCAACGGCTGGATTTGGAAAAGAACCGCAATATCGAAGGCACAGGCTTAGGCCTGGCCATCACCGTACGGCTGACGGAAATGATGCAGGGCAGCATAGCCGTAGACAGTGTTTACGGCGAAGGCAGCACCTTCACCATCCGCCTGCCCCAAACGGTAGAAAAAGACGAACCCATCGGCGATTTTAACGCCCGCATCGAAGCGGCTCTGCGGGAAGAAAAAAGTTACCGGGAAAGCTTCACCGCCCCCGCAGGCAAAATTTTGGTCGTGGACGATAACGACATGAACCTGACCGTAGTGCAAAGCCTGTTGGAAAAAACACAGCTGCAAATCCATACCGCCGGCAGCGGTAAAAAATGCCTGGCAAAAATCGCCCAAGAACACTACGACATCGTCTTTTTGGACCACATGATGCCAGAAATGGACGGCATCGAAACTCTGCAACGGGCAAAAAAACTACCAAACAGCCAATGCCCGCATACACCGTATATCGCCCTGACCGCCAATGCCGTAGCCGGCGTCAAGGAAATGTTCCTCGAAAAAGGCTTCGACGATTATCTCTCCAAGCCCGTAGACGGCAAAACCTTGGAACGCATGGTACAAAAATACCTTCCCTCGGAAAAGATAAAACCTGCAGGAGAAAGCACCGATTCTCCTGCAGAAGAACAAATCGACCTGCCCACCGCCCTCAAATACTGCGGCGGCAATGAGGAAATGCAAAAAAAATTCCTCACGATGTTCGTTTCCCGCCGGGAAGCCGTAACCAAACAGCTCAACAACGATTGGGAAACGCAAAACATCGCGGATTACACCACCCATGTTCACGCACTGAAATCCACCGCTCTCTCCATCGGTGGCGTAAAACTATCCGAAGCCGCCAAAGCTTTGGAAATGGCAGGCCACGCCTACTGTGACGGGCCGGAGGACGAAAAGGACAGCCACCTGCAGTACATCAGGGAGCATCACAGCGAAGCCCTTGACCTCTACACAAAACTGGCCGCTGAAGCACAGGAACGCTTTGGCATAAGCTGACAGTTTTTTATGTATACCCGCAAAAACATAAAAAAATCCGGAAGTTTTTCGATTATATCCGCAAAACTTCCGGATTTTTACTTTTTTGATGCAATACTTTTAATTGGCTAATGTCAAAATCCACCGCTCTTTCGTTATGCCATTGCTGCCAATGGTTTAATATTATATACAGAGTTCATTCTTGCATTGCGAATATCAATATCCGTCTGCATATCCAAAAAATAACGTTCGGAAACGCCAAAATAATGACCTAACCTTATAGATGTATCAGCAGTAATTTTGCGGCGGTCATGTAATATATCCTGTATTCGACTAACAGGAACGCAAATGCTCTTTGCGAGGCCATAGGCGGTAATACCGTATGGCTGCATAAATTCTTCATATAAAATCTCGCTGATTTTTGGTGTTTCAATCATAGGTAATCCCTCCCTTTTTAATGGTAGTCAACAATTTCCACATCTATAAAATCCGATGGGGAAACAACGCCAAAACATATACGGTATTTATCGTTAATCCTTATGCTATACTGACCTTTTCTGTTGCCTTGTAATTGCTCTAAATGATTAGATGGTGGCACTCTTAAGTCATTCAGTGAACTGGCATTGTCAATCATAATCAGTTTTCGTAATGCAAGCCGCTGGATATCTTGCGGTAATTTCCGTGAAAAGTTTTGGTTATAAATCTTTTCGGTTTCTTTGTCAG
Organism: Pseudoselenomonas ruminantium; assembly: GCA_902785885.1. GTDB lineage: Bacteria > Bacillota > Negativicutes > Selenomonadales > Selenomonadaceae > Selenomonas_A > Selenomonas_A ruminantium_M. The sequence continues at coordinate 9,020 of CADAAS010000002.1, read as the reverse complement.
CGAAGTTCTTAATCATATTTTTATTATACCTGCACCGCAGGTATAGGTCAATAGAGAAATATATTCAACCGACCAAAAGGAAAAGCCCTGCGAACGAACTTCGCAGGGCTTTTCGGGAATGAATATATAATGGAATGTGTATGTAGACTACTACTGGACTTATCTTAGGCGAAAAGACCAACAGCGTAGCCAGCAATGCCAAGGGCGAAGAGGCCCAGGATGATAACCAGCGGGTTAACGCCTTTCTTCAGCAGGTACATGCAGGCAAAGGTCATCAGCAGAGGAACAATGCCAGGCATCAGGCTGTCGAGGAGGCTCTGAACCGTGGTAACAACCTGCTCACCCTGGCTGTTCGTATAAGAGGACAGTACCAGAGGCATGTTGACCGTGGTCCATTTTGCTACGAGAGCACCCATAACGAGAAGACCGAGTACGGAGGAACCTTCCGTGAGGTAACGCATGCGGTTGCCGCCTACTTCGTTTACGAGTTCCGTACCTTTATCATAGCCGTACATTACGCCGTACCAGTTCGTGAGCAGGCGAATGACGTTGAACGCGATGAAGAAAATCAGCGGGCCCACCAGGCTGCCCGTCAGCGCAACGCCGGCACCGAGAGCGGCGAGAACCGGACGGAGCGTGCCCCAGAAAATCGGGTCGCCGACACCAGCCAGAGGACCAATCAGACCTACTTTAACGCCGGACAGAGTGTCCTCACCGATATCAGCGCCATTGGCCTTCTTTTCTTCCATTGCGGCAATGATACCCATAATCGGGGTTGCCAGGAACGGCTGGGTGTTGAAGAATTCGAGGTGACGTTTCAAGGAACGCTTGTATTCTTCAGGGTCATCTTTATAGAGTTTCTTGAGTGCCGGAATCAGGGACACGCAGAAACCGATAGCCTGCATACGCTCGAAGTTGAAGGAGCCGAGCAGGAAGTTGGAACGGATAAAAATCGATACGAGATCGCCTTTAGTGAGCTGTTTTTCCATGAGTCGAACCTCCCCTTACATCAAATCAGAATCGTCAATCGCATCCAGCGGGTCACTGGAGCCGCCAGCAGCTGCGCCGTTCAGTTCGCGCTGCAGGCCACGGATGTGGAAGAAAGCAGCGATAAGACCGATAGCACCGAAACCGATGAGGTTAACGTTCGTGAATACAGCGATGAGGAAGCCGAGGAAGAAGTACGGCATGAGGGATTTGGCGTTCATCATGTTGATAACCATTGCATAACCAACAACTACGATGAAACCACCGGAAACCTGCAGACCGCGGGTGATAACTTCCGGAATGGAAGCCAGCATGGAGTTAACCGTGTCCGTACCAGCAACAGCAGCAACGATAGCAGCCGGAACAGCTACGCGGATACCCTGCAGCAGCAGACCGCCGATATGGCACATTTCAATACCGAAAGCATTGCCTTCCAGAGCAAATTTATCAGCTAAATGCTGGAAGAATACGGTGATGGTACGAACGAAGATGGTGAGAACCTGGCCAGCAGCGGCAAGAGGTACGGCCAGTGCGATACCGGCGCCGATGGACTGATGGCCAACGATTACGAGGATTGCGGAAACTACGGAAGCCAGAGCCGCATCCGGTGCCATTGCTGCACCGACGTTCATCCAGCCCAAGGCCAGCATTTCCAGCGTGCCGCCAAGGATAATACCCGTCGTCATATCACCTAAAACAAGACCAACCAGCGTGCAGGCAACCAGTGGACGATGGAACTGTGCTTCGTCGAGCACACTTCCCATACCAGCGATGGCGGCCACCACGATGAGCAGAATAAATTGTACACTCGTCATAATGAATTAATCCCCCTTCGAGATTCTTGCTATAATTCCCTGATATTACTGATTACGATAATTAAGCCAAACCTTTAGCTTTCAGCGCCGACATCAAATCGCCTTTCGGTTCGCTGGCGAGCTTGCGGATTTCGACTTCGATGCCCATTTCCTGCAGTTCGAGCAGAGCCTTGACATCGTCCGGATTTACGGCAACAGCGCTGGAAATCAGCGTATCGCCATCTTTGTAGGTCATGCCGCCCAGATTAACGGACTTGAACGGAATGCCGCCCTTGACTGCACGAACCACATCAGCGGGCTTCGTGAACAGGAACAGCGTCTTGAATGCATCATACTTCGGGTTCTTGTAAGCTTCGCAAGCCTTTTCCACAGGCACAACGTAAGCTTTGATTCCCGGAGGAGCAACCTGCAGCAGGAGCTTCTTTCTCATTTCGTCCTGAGCAACTTCATCACTGCAGCACATGATACGGTTGCAGCCCGTTACCTTCGTCCAGACAGTTGCGACCTGACCATGAATCAGACGGTCGTCAATACGGCAAAATGCGATTTCCATAATTCATTCCCCTTTCGGAATTTCTCTTGCATGATTCCCCAATCGATGCAAGATAGTTAAGCTTTGTTTTTTTCTGACAATAAGAATTATAATAGCAAACTCGGTCAAAGTCAGCTGAACTATGTCACAACTTTATAAATAATTGCATGACATTTGTCATAGATAGCGTTTACTTCAATAAAAAATAAATAAAAATATTGCTATCATACGTTTTTCTTATATAATGAAGACAGAATAATAACGAAGGAGTGGTTGCTGTGCGCCTGTTAAAAGCCATGCAGGAAGGAGAACGCTTTTCCTCCACAGAGGAAACAATCGTCGAATACATCTTAGCCAATCCCGCCCAAATTTCCGAAATGACCACCCGGGAATTGGCCGAAAAAACCTATACCAGTCCCGCCGCCATCTTTCGTCTGTGTCAAAAGCTGGGGTTAAAGGGTTACAATGAATTTAAAATCAAATTCACCAGCGAGATAAATCGAACGCTTCCCTGTGGCTCTCACATCATGCGCCGCCCCATTACAGACAAGGACTCTACCTCCGATATCGTACGCAAGCTGGCGCAGCTCGAAATTGAGGCCATTGAAGAAACCAAGAACGAAATGGACCTCACACAGATGGAACGCATTGCCGAACTTGTGGATCAGGCAGATATCATCGACCTATACGCCTATGACCAGAATTTCGCCTTGGCTCAGATGGCCGTCTACAACTTCCTGCAAGTCAAAAAGACTGCGGTAGCCCACAATTCCCTGAACAGTCAGCTATCTGCAGCCCTATTATCCGACAAGCACCATCTGGCCATCCTCATCAGCCGTTCCGGCCTCAATCAGCGCCTTATCCGTACTGCCCGGATTCTCAAAAAACGGGGCATCAAAACCGTACTCATATCCGTAAACCGAGACACAGAACTGGCCGAACTCTGTGACGAATTCCTCTATGCCGCCAATACCTTGGAATATCTTGATTTAGGCGGCAATATCTTCAGCGTAGCCGTACGCTACTACGTTGATGTACTAGTCAGCATGCTGCTGTCCCGCCACTTCAAGGATATCGAAACCTTCTATGATGATTTTGAAAACTATCTTGGTCATCCGGATGACCAGAACCGCCTTTGGTAATCCGACCAATCAATAAAAAACGAAACGTTGTTTCGCGCGTTTCGTTTTTTTTATTCTTTTTCTGAAACAAGTATCCGCAATCGTCTGAATCTATTGAACCGGTGTAAAAGTCGTGTTATAGTGAACATGTCTTAAGGCAAACGCATTTATTCAGACATTTTCACAAAGGAGTTATCAAAATGAACAAGCAAGAGATGTTCGACAAGTTCATCGAGTTCATGGGGCGCTTCGCGGAAATCCGCGCCGTAGCTGCCCTGCGCGATGGCTTTATCATGACTACCCCCTTTACCATCTGCGGCTCAGTCTTCCTGCTGCTGGCAAATTTGCCGATTCCGGGTTATGCCGAATTCATGGCCGGAATTTTCGGCCCGAACTGGACTGACCCGTTAAATGCTGTTTCCGGTGCAACCTTTAGTGTATTGGCCCTGATTGCCGTTCTGGCCATCACTTACAAATATGTGGAAGGCGAAGGCTGCGATGCCATGATGGCCTCGATTTTGGCCCTTTCCACCTTCTTGATTCTTCTGCCCCCATCCGTGGCAGCCGAGGGCGGTGCTGTTGTGGACAACATCATCCCCAAGGCATGGGCAGGCAGCAACGGTGTTATCACCGCAATTCTCGTAAGTTTCGTTGTTTCCTGGGTCTTCTGCTACTGTGAGAAAAATCACATCGGCATCAAGATGCCGCCCGCAGTTCCCGGCGGCGTAGCCAAGGCTTTTGAAGCCCTGACTCCGGGCATGGTTCTCTTTACGCTCGGCGCTGTCATCTATGGCCTCTGCCATTTCGTGGGCGCCACCACCTTCCCGGAACTTATCTTTGCCATGGTACAGACGCCATTGCAGGGTCTCTCCGATACGCTGATTGGCGGTTCCATTATCGCCGCTCTCCAGAGCATCCTGTTCTGGGCTGGCATTCATGGCCCCAACGTAGTTGGCGGCGTGGTAAACCCCATTCTGATTGCCAACTCCCTTGACAACCAGGCTATGCTCAATGCCGGCATGAGCCTTGTGGGCAATCCCGATGCCAAAATCATCACCATTCAGGTTACCGATGTATTCATCAAATCCGGCGGCTGCGGCATCACAATGGGCCTCCTGATTGCCAGCTGGCTTTCCGCTAAGTCCTCCCAGATGAAATCCATCACGAAACTGGCTACGGTGCCGGGACTTTTCAACATCAACGAACCGGTTATCTTCGGCCTGCCGATTGTATTCAACCCGTTCCTGCTCGTGCCATTCGTACTCGTTCCGCTGCTTGCGATTGTCATCACCTATGCATCCATCGCCATCGGCTTTATGAGCCCGTTCAGCGCTGTACAGATTCCCTGGACGACGCCGCCCATCATCGCCGGCCTGCTCCTGAACGGCTGGCAGGGCGCAGTTGTACAGATTATCGTCATCGCCATGAGCACTGCTGTGTACTTCCCCTTCGTCCGCGCCCAGGACAAGGCTATGCTGGCTGAAGAAATGGGTGAAACAGGCAGCAATAATGGTCAGCCAGATGAACATGAAGAAGCGGGCGAAGCTGCTCTGCATCATTAAGACAAACAATAACTTATGATAAATAGTTGAAAGGATGATTTATTATGAAAAAGATTACGTTACTCTGTGCCGCAGGCATGAGCACCAGCATGCTGGTTAAAGCTATGCAGAAAGCCGCTGCTGATGAAAATTTTGAATGCGAAATCGCCGCTTACCCGACGTCTGAAGCAAAGGAAAAAGCTGCCGGTTCTGACGTAGTCCTCCTTGGCCCGCAGGTACGTTTCCAGAAAGCCAAGATTCAGGAACTTCTGCCCGGTATTCCCGTAGATGCCATCGACATGCGCATGTATGGCCGCATGGACGGCGCAGGTGTGCTGAAATTCGCCAAAGAAAAAATGCAGGCCTGATCACGAGTCGAAAGGTGGACTATATCCATGGAAGAATTAGAACTGATTGCCTTTAAAATAATTTCCAGTGTAGGAACAGCCCGCAGCTGTTATATTGAAGCCATTCAAGCGGCAAAAACCGGTGACTATGAACAGTCCGAAAAGCTAATTGCCGAAGGTGATGAAAACTTTGCTCTTGGCCATGATGCCCATGCCGGCCTGCTGACCAAGGAAGCTAATGAGGGCCAGGGCAGCGCAGTATCCCTGCTCATCCTGCACGCAGAAGACCAGCTCATGAGCGCCGAGGCATTCAAGACCATCGCCCAGGAATTTATCGACACATACAAACGCATTGATGCACTGGAAGCAAAAGTAAACTAGGAGGTTTTTCATTATGGGTTTTCCAAAAGGTTTCTTATGGGGTGGAGCAGTTGCTGCCCATCAGCTGGAAGGCGGCTGGCAGGAAGGCGGCAAGGGCGTCAGCGTTGCTGACGTCATGACCGCAGGCCGACACGGCGTTCCACGCGAAATCACGGATGGCGTACTGCCGGGCAAAAACTACCCCAATCACGAAGCCATTGATTTTTATCATCATTATAAAGAAGATTTGGCCATGCTGTCGGAAATGGGCTTTAAATGCTTCCGCACGAGCATTGCCTGGACGAGAATTTTCCCCAACGGAGATGAATTGGAGCCCAATGAAGAAGGCCTGAAGTTCTATGATGACCTCTTTGACGAGATGCTCAAGCACGGCATTGAGCCTGTTGTCACGCTGTCCCACTTCGAAATGCCCTACCATCTGGTAACGGAATACGGCGGCTGGCGCAGCCGCAAGCTGGTGGACTTCTTCGTCCGCTTCGCCGTAACCTGCTTCCAGCGCTACAAAGACAAGGTCAAGTTCTGGATGACCTTCAACGAAATCAACAATCAGCGTGAGGTCAATGTGCCCTTTACCGCCTTCACCAACAGCGGCATCCTCTACGGCGAGGACGAGGACAAATACGCTACCCTGTTCCAGGTGGCACATCATGAATTCCTCGCTTCGGCCAAAGCCGTTATCGAAGGCCACAAGATTAATCCGGACTTCAAGATTGGCTGCATGCTGGCCATGAGCCCGGTATATCCGGAAACCTGCCGTCCCGGCGACCAGATTGCCTCCCTCAAGGAGATGGAAAAGAGCTTCTTCTTCGGCGATGTACAGGCACGCGGCCATTATCCGTCCTACATCCTGAAACTCTGGGAAAACAAGGGCTATCATGTGGAAATGGAAGATGGCGACTTAGACATTCTCCAGCAGGGCAAGGTTGATTATTTCGCCTTCAGCTACTACATGAGCCATGTGACCACCTCCGTTGAAGAACGCAAGGAAAACCTGCAGGGTGGCTTTGCCGTAGGCGTAAAGAACCCCTACATCCAGGAATCCGACTGGGGCTGGCCCATCGACCCGAAAGGTCTGCGCTATATGCTCAATGTCCTGCAGGAGCGCTATGAACTGCCGATGATGATTGTGGAAAACGGCATTGGCCTTCATGAAACGGTACCTGAGTCCGGTGAAATTCAGGATGATGCCCGTATCGACTACTTCCGCGCCCACATCAAGGAGATGAAAAAAGCCATTGATGAAGATGGCGTAGACCTCTCGGGTTACTGCCCTTGGGGCCCCATTGACCTCGTCTCTGCCGGAACCGGCGAAATGGAAAAACGCTACGGTTTCATCTATGTGGACAAGGACAACGAAGGCAACGGCACACTGAAACGCGCCCGCAAAAAATCCTTCTACTGGTACAAGAAAGTCATTGCCACCAATGGCGAAGATATCGCCTAAGGCAGAATAAAAAATCCCGTGAACGACCAGCCGCCGTTCACGGGATTTTTGCATACATTAACAATTATTGATATTTCATGGCCTCAGCCTTGGCCAGTTCATCACAGCGTTCATTCTGGGCAACACCTACATGGCCTTTAACCCAATGGAAGCGCACCTGATGGGCACTAAAGGCCGCATCGAGCTGCTGCCACAAATCCTGGTTCTTTACCGGCGTTCCCGCTGCCGTCACCCAGCCCTTGCGCTTCCACCCGGCCATCCAGTTCTTCGTAAAGGCATTTTTGAGGTATTGGCTGTCGGTGTACAGGTCGATTACCGAACCTTTACGAGCAAAAGATAACGCCTGCAGGGCTGCAGTCAGTTCCATGCGATTGTTGGTCGTTGACGGTTCCCCGCCATGCAATTCGGTGAGCTTGCCGTCCACCTGATCGGCAATCACCGCCGCCCAGCCGCCCGGGCCATCGGGATTGCGCAGGCAGGAACCATCCGTATAGATGATGTAATCTGCTGCATCGTCCATATTTACTGCTGGCTGTCCTGCGGGTGCTGCTGCCGCCCTGCCCCCGCCATAGGGCGGCACATAATCCAGGTTCAGCCATTTTGTCGCCTCGTTCGGGTCGGTGAATCCCTTAAACCGGGCTCCCGGAAAGCCCTCAACCTGTGCCTTGCACTCTGCCCAACTCGTAAATATTCCCGTCTTGCGCCCATTGCGCACCGCATAAACTTTTTTTCCTGCCATTACTTCTCCTTATCTTTCCCGCCAAGCCCAAATGCGTTCATGGATTTTGGCACGCTGCAACGCCTCATCCATCGCCTCGTAAGCCAACAGGCTCACATCCGCCTGCGTGGAATATTCGTCATGGAACTGGCGTGTTGCGCCCTTGCTGAATACCTCGTCCTTTGCCTTGTCATACCCCATAATCTCCACCGCAGCATAGCTATGGGTAATATGCCTGCCCCAGCGGTACCAGCTCATGGTTTCATATTGCTCATAGCCCGTCAACACCGGCAGGACCACCAAATCAGCTTGCAGCTTTTCGGCTACAGGGCGCATGAGCTCCTTGAGTTTCCGTTTGCCCACAGCCTCCTGTTCAGCTTCCTCCAGAGCCACCAGACACTCCTTTTCCGGAATGTAGAAAACGGCATTTAAGGTACTGTTCAGCGGAACATGCAGGCTGCGGTCAATGCGTTTCTCCAAATTATCCTGCACATTTTGTGCCGGGTCCATACGGCCCTGCACCAACAGCGGAAACTGCGCGACCCGCAGGGGTATGCGTTCAGCGGCAAAAACCTGCACAGACAATATACAAAAAAACAGGACGAAAAGCAATGTTATTTTCCGCATCACTGCACCACCTCACCGCTATTAATGAATGGACTTCTTCTTAAACCGGCCGCCGACAATATCATGGACAGCATTGATGGTAACAAAGGCGTTCTCGTCCTTGTCGAGCACGATTTCCTTGAGCTTATCGACTTCCAGGCGCGTGACCACGCAGTAGAGCACTTCCTTGCTTTCCCCCGTGTAACCGCCGGCACCATGCAGCAGCGTAACGCCACGGCCCAGCCGGTCATTGAGGGCCGAGGTTATCTCATCATGTTCATTGGTGACAATCATCACCGCATAGGATTCATCCAATCCCTTGATGACCACATCAATCATCTTGGAAATGACAAAGTACGCAACCAAAGAATACATGGCCTTGTCCCATCCATACAACAGCCCTGCACTGGACAAAATAAAGAGGTTGATAAACATAACTACTTCGCCGACCGAGAACACGGATTTTTTGTCCATGATAATGGCCACAATCTCCGTGCCGTCCAAACTGCCGCCCGCACGGATAATCAG
>CADAAS010000001.1 GCA_902785885.1 Pseudoselenomonas ruminantium | reverse complement strand
ATCTGAACGGGTGCAGGCTTATAAGCAAAAATGGGCAGACAGTTATTTTTATTATGCCCCGAGGGATCAAAGAGTATGTCTATGCCATCAGCATAGATCATAGCCGCTGCATTCTCAGGCTCCAGGCCATCTATATTGCGCCAAACATCCACATATTGTGCTAAATCACGGCTGATATTGTCCGCTTCCCCTTTGGCATAAACATATACTTCAAAATTCCTTCTATCATAGGCCTTGAAAAACGGATAACAAAATACAGCTGTTACTGAGGCATGAAAATCTGCCGACAGATAGCCAATACGGATTTTTTTATGCTGCTTATGCTGCTTATGCTGATAGGGGACAACATATGCAAATGCAGTGTTATAAAGCTTTGCCGCCTCTACAAACTCCGTCTGCCCATATTCACAGTAATGCATATAAAAAAGATAATTGCTATAAGATATCAATGCCCCGGGATTATCCGGCAGCATACTTGCCGCTTTATGATAAGAAACAGCCTTTTCTTCCTCATTTATTTCGGTATAAATTTGCGCCAAACAATTATATACTACAGCTTTTTGCGCATTGGACAAATTTGCCGCCAAAGCTTCTTCACCCAGTGAAATGGCCATATCCCAATCATCCTGCAAATGAGCAAGTTTTGTTTTCAGCATCAACCAGCCAGGCTGCGGCGAAAAATGTTTCTCCAAAAACTCTATGGCCTTTTGCCCCTCGACAATACAATTATTATCCAGGAAAAGGCCGGCCATGCTTTCCCACACGTCACGATTACGTGGCGCGAGCGGCATTATCTGCCGTGCAAAATTCAGGGCAGATTGCCATTCGGCATTACACACGGCCTCTCGAAAACTGCGGACTAAATTATGCAAGTTCGTTCCTCTGACCTTTTCCATAGCTGCCATACCCTCTTGTAAAAATTTTTACAACAACTGCCTAAGCAGTACAAAATCCGTGCCGTTCATGCGCCCGGCATAGGCCAGCGCTTTCTCCTGCTGCCCCATTTCCTTGGCCAACATCGCCAAATTGCGCAAGGTCATATTATCATGCGCATCCAATTCCTCCGCCTTTTGCAAAAATTTCGCGGCACCTTCATAATCATTGCCGACAAAGCAGCCACCTGCATAAGCATTAAGCAAAGCAATTTTTTCCGTTAAGGATACAGGCGTTTGCATAATATCCGTCATTACCTGATCGGTTTCTACAGCCGGCGATGTCACCGCTTCCGGCATTACTTGAGGCTTCATCACATTTTCATCATTGTCGGCAGGCATCACCAGCTTTGCCACCAACGGATAGTTTTCCTGCAACCATTGCCCATCCGTGCGGACAATATAATCCGTGGCCTCTTTAATATCTTCCTGTTGTTCCGGCGTGAGTGAATCTGCCCCACGCTGAAGAATAATGTCATAAATAGCCATCGCATCATCCGTACGATCTTCCAGCAAGCAAATCCTGGCCAATAACAAACGCGCATCTACATGCCCCGAATTGTATTGTAATGTATTGGTCACCCAACTGGCAGCCCGTTCATAATCTCCCTGCAAAAAGAAGATTTGCGCGGCTTTGAACATAATTTCCGGTTCATAGCACTTTTTCCCCATCAGTTCTGCTATCGTTTCCAAAGCACCATCATAATCCATGGCTTCGTATTGTTGCGTAAGTTTATTCTGCAGCACTGTCAGCTCCTTATTTTCTGCCTTAACCTGCTGACGATTTATTTTTTTGTTCATCTTGCGATTGGATTTTCCCATGATTACACATCTCCTTTATTCTTCTTTTCCTAATAATATAAATAATTCGCTATATTTCCTCGTTTCCCTGTAAAAATCGACAAGGAAATTGCATCATCATCGCCGAATAGATACAAAGATTATTCGATTACAAAAAGGAGCGTATCTTCTATGTACCCTCTACAATATTTCCGCTGCAGTCTGCCTTCGGCACAGGAAAACAAAAAAATAGCCCGTATCCAGCTTGAGCTCTTCGCCCAAATGCAGGAAAAATGCGGGACCTTGCGGGGGCTTACCAATGTAAACGGCTTAGCCATTGATTTTAATTGTGGTTTGCGGCTGGATGTTCCCCCGGGAAATTTTCAGATACACATTAGCGATGCTCTTAGCAAGCAAGTCTTCTTCAATGAAGAAATTTCTGCTGTACGGCTCATTTCGCAGGAAAAATATGCGATAAACTATCAAATTGATGTATATAAAGACAAGCAACTGATTTTTTCCCATACCTTCAATCCTGCCGGACAAACCGTGCTTTTCCATTGCAGCAGCAGCGCCATTGGTGATACATTGGCTTTTCTCCCCTATGCCCGGCTTTACCGGGATAAATTTAACGCCAAGGTTGTTTGCTGGGTGGCCGATTATCTGCGTGAACTGGTTGCCGCGCTCTATCCGGATATCCCCATCGTTGACGGTTTGCCGGAAGACTGCTACGCAGCCTATTACCTTGGCACCTGGATTGATGGTCCTTACGGCACTCCCGTAGAAGGGCGCACCTATCCCCTGTGGAAAATCGCCGGTGCCATAACCGGACTCTATGCGAATCCTCCTATTCTATCTTCCCCCATGCCCTGCCCTCGTCCTTTTCCCGAACCATATGTCTGCATCGGTGTGGAAGCTTCTACGCCACGAAAAGGGTGGCACTATCCCCAGGGATGGGAAATCGTGGTAAACATTCTGCAAAACGCGGGACTGCGGGTTATCTGTATTGACCGGCATACGCTGTCCCGGGCAGGTGATTACGAAACCCATATCCCGGCAAATGCCGAAGATATGACTGGCGATATCCCTCTACTAGAACGGGCAAAAATCCTTACCCATGCGAAATGTTTTATCGGGCTGGGCAGTGGTTTATCCTGGATTGCTTATGCCGTTGGCTGCCCTGTTGTATTAATCAGCGGTTTCTCCGAAGATTATTGCGAATTTTCCACCCCGTATCGTGTCATCAATCGTTTAACCTGTCATGGTTGTTTTAACGACAGCCGGGTTACCTTTATGGGTGATGATGTCATCTGTCCTTACCATCAAGGCACTAAACGCGAACTGGAATGTTCCCGCTCTATTCATCCGGATATGGTACTGGCATCTGCCTTTGCCGCTATGGGGATTACAATTGACATTTAAGCTCGCGCATCATTTGCACCACTACACGAGCCGCACGTTCATAATCATGCCCTGCCATAGCTTCGTAATAAGGTTTATATCGCTCTATATAAGCTAAAGATGCTTCTATCTCCGGCAACAAGGACTCAATCGCTGTATTGGATATTTCTGCAAGAGACGTTACTTTTTTATTGCGCAAACGCAATGCCTCTCGAAAGGCCTGTTCAGCAGCAACAAGGTTCTTCTTTCCCAACAGAAATCTGCCGCGCAAAACCCATAATTCGGCAAAATTTGGGAATTGGGTCAGTGCTGCTTCCAGTTCTCGCGCATAGTCTTTTCGATTTACCTGCCAGATGGCATCTAGCAGCTGACACACTGCCTTGCGCTCGTTCCCTACCAAGCCGGATTCTGCCCTGTGCTCCAAAGCCAGTCTTCCATAACGTATAGCATTTTGATAGTCTTTTATCCCCATATAGCAATCCTGCAAATAGGCAAACTGGCGTGGAGTCACGCCCCCTTGTTTTTTTATTTCTGCCTGCAGGATCTGCAAATTTCGTCGATATTTTTCTACAATATTGTCAACACTGTACCCAGTATGAATGAACTGCAAATCCTCCGTTACGAGAAAGTCCCGCTTATCTCCCTGAGCATTTATATTCAATAATGTTTCGTGTACCTTGCCTACGAATCGCAAGTTAGGCTCCCGGCGAAAAATCCGCATCTGCCACGCCTTGGATAAAATCTTGTTATCTTGATTGACGTCAATATTCAAAAATGGGGTTATTAGCCCCGCCACTTGTTTTTGTTTATGGAATTTGCTGATGATTTGCCGCAGTTTCTTTTGCGAACATTTGTCAAAATATTCATCGGCATCTAGCATCACAATCCAATCACCATGCGCTTGCTCGATGGCAAAGTTTTTGGCGGCAGCAAAATCGTTACACCAGGAAAAATAATTCACTTTAGCTCCGCCTGCTTTTGCCAAAGCTATGGTATCGTCTGTAGAACCGGTGTCGGTGATGAGAATTTCATCTGCAAAGGAACGCACGCTCTCCAGCCAGCGTTCTATATTTTTTTCTTCATTTTTTACGATTGTACAGGCAGAAATTTTTATTTTCATGGAGCAGTGCCCTCCTCTCGCTGAATTTGACTATCCAGCAGCGACAATATCTGCTGCCGGGTATCGGCAGAAAAATGATTAAGCATATTCAGTATTTTTTCTAACCAGGCTTCACCATGATTATCCAAGAGAGCTTTTACGCACTCCACATAACAGGATGATAACTCCGACCAATCAGCTGTCGGCAGTTTTCCTTCGTGATAATAATCCAGTAGTTGACGATAGGCAGGCGCCAAAATTTTTTTTGTTTCTGTATCCCCATATTCCTCAATGCTCATCGCACATAGTGCAGTAAGTAAAAGACCTTGAGTTTCTGCCAGGGCCGCAAAGATTTTTTCCCGGTCAGCTGCAATTTTTGCCACTTCTGCTGTCATAAGCATTGGCTCTATCCCCTGATAATGCTCATAGGCCTGAATGGCCGCTGCCATCATGTCAGCAGCTTCCCGATACTTTCCTAACGTTCCCAGGCATTCCGCTAAATCTGCACGAAATTCCGGATTTTCCGGATAATCCTGAACAGCCAAGCGACACAACTCAAGGCGTCCCCGCAAATCTGTTTTCCCTTTCAAGGATAGTTCCAACAGGATTCGATAAGAGCGACTGGCATATGTCGTCGGCCTGCGTCCTTGTCTGACATCCAGCCAGGCATAATGCCATGCCTTATCATTATCACCCAATCCGAGATAGACATCTGCCAAATACATATAGAGACGTCCTGGGTCTGTACCTGCCGCCAGTTCCTTTTCCAGCAAGGCCAGATTGCGCCGGGCTTTCTCTTCCGTCATTCCGGCACGGTAGCCTGTATGCAAGAGTTTTACCTGCACTGGGGAAATAATTATCTGTTTCTGTATTGGCTTACCATCATCTAATAATTCCTCATGGACAAGACCATGATAGCGGCGATTTTTCTTGCTGGCATACACTCTGCTTACCAACGTATCCGCCAATACCTCATTTTGGTTATCCACATCGATATCATAACGACGGATAAGCAACATACCATCATACCCTTGCCGGAATTGTTCCGCAATAATCGATTTCAGCTGCTCGCAGCAATCCAAAGGGAAATATTCATCGGCATCAATAAATATAATCCAATCACCACTTGCTTTGGACAAGGCAAAATTACGCGGCGCAGAAAAATCATCCTGCCAAGGGAAGGAATATACTTTTGCTCCATATTTTTCTGCTCGGACTATGGTATCATCTGTAGAGCCGGTATCTACAAAAATGATTTCATCTGCAATATCCTTTATGGATTGCAGTGATTGTTCAATATTGTGCCCTTCATTTTTCGCAATATAACAAGCAGATATTTTCACCCTATCCATAATTCTTCACCTGCTATTCCCTTCTGCCAAAATTTTCTGCATCGCCGGCAGAAATTCATAGGCCGGATTTCGCATATCCAACCCCGGCGCAACCTCCAAGCCAGTCCTCGCTAAGGACAGTGCTCCTGCTAAATCGCCCTGCTCATAAAGATATGCCGCATGCAGCAAGGTAAAGTACAGCCAATCCCCCTGCGCTTTGGCTTCAGACAGAATCAATTCTACTTCTGAACGGGGTTTACCCAAAAAAATTGCCGTCTTGGCTCTTATTTTATAAATATAATTCCGTTCATGCGCCAGTTGTCTAGGATAGGAAAGGCAAATACCACTTACTGCAAAAGCTGCAGCCAAATCCCCTAAACCATAATAACAATCCAACAGGTAACGGTAATCTATGGGCTGTTTTATATAAGCTTTATCGGTCATTTTAGCCTGCAGCATAGCTAGATTACGCTGCAATTTAGCCTTTATCAGCCCTTCACCATATCCTGTGTGATAGAAAAATAAATTATCATCTTGAACGAGCTGCATGCCATGAGGAATTATGATGTTTTCATGGATTTTTCCTTGATATTGCAAGCCACGACGAAAAATGCGCAACTGAGGTGATACATCCAAAAATCTGTTTCCGGCTTGTTCATCAATATTTATCCGCGGAGCTAAAACACCGGCTACCTGTGGATTGCGAAATAAACCGCCTAAACGCAGGCGTAATTTCTTCAATACCTCCAATGGATAGTATTCATCCGCATCCAGGAATAGGATCATATCCCCCGTTGCTTGTGCCAGGGTAAAATTGCGTGCAGCAGCAAAATCATTCTGCCACTTGTAGTCATAAAGTCTTGCCCCGGCTGCCCTTACTATCTCTCGGCTGTTATCCGTAGAACCGGTATCGGTAACGATGATTTCGTCAGCTACTTGTTTCATACCTTTCAGCCAGCGCGGCAAATTATTTGCTTCATTTTTCACTATGCACAGTGCTGATAAAATCATAATCATTCCTCCTCACGAATATGTATCACTTCGACATGGCATACAAAAAACCCTCCCCATAGGGGAGGGTTTTGGTAATCTCGCAAAGTCTGCGAAAGATACAGTTTACTGGAGGAGGCTGAGTACGGAGCTGCTGCTCTGGTTAGCCTGTGCCAGCATGGACTGAGCGGCCTGCAGAAGAACGTTGTTCTTCGTGTAGTTCGTCATTTCTTTCGCCATGTCAGCGTCACGAATCGTGGACTCGGAAGCCTGAACGTTTTCGGAAGCCGTGGTCAAGTTCGTGCTCGTGTAGCTCAACCGGGACTCGATGGAACCGATAGTGGTCTGCTGGTCAAGAGCCTTGGACACTGCATTGTCCAAAACGCTGATTGCAGCATTCGCTTTTTCCTGCGTGGAAATGTTGAGCTTTGTACCATCGGAGCCTTTAAGGCCAAGAGCTTCAGAGCGCATATCACCAAGACCAACTTTAATGCTCTGGTTTGCTTTTGCCCCAACCTGGAAGGTCAGTGCATTGTCCGCAGACTCATTCTGTGCTTTAATCATTTCGCTAAAGTTATCCAATGCAGCGATAGCGGATTTCTTCACGTTGCCTTCGTTGTCCGTAACACGGATGCTGAAGCCACTAATCTGACCAGCCAACCCATTAGCACCTGCTGCCAAGGTCAAAGAAGACGTACCATCTGCGGTATAAATCGTATTACCGCCAGCATTAGTACCAATAACAGAAGTCGCACCAGTAAAGGCAAAAGATCCATGAGCACCAGGTACCCCTGTCACCTTGGTCACCATAGTACTAAGGTTGGTAGCAGCTGAAGCATCCAGCGTACAGCTAAAAGTCGTGCCCTGATGAGTATACGACATCGTAATCTTATCGGTGCCGATAATCTCCAAACTTTCACCATTACGATTGCTCATCGCCGTGAAAGCAGTACTACCATCCGTAGCCGTAGCCAAAGACTGATTGGTCAGATGGGTGCAGGTAGCAGTACCTTTGGTATTCTTGGAACCATCTACCAGATACTTGCCATTGAATGTTACATTGGCGTTGTCATCAATCTGGTCGATGCTCTGGTTGAGTTCCTTCTGGATGGTCTGACGGTCAGAGTCCGTATTGGTATCGTTGGCTGCGTTGATAACTTTCTCTTTCAGAGTCTTGAGGATATCAACGGTGGAACTTACAGCACCTTCAGCAACTTTCATCATGCTGTTGCCGGCCTGGGTGTTGGCATTAGCCTGATCCAGAGAGCGAATCTGAACGCGCATACGTTCGGATATAGCGTAACCGGAAGCGTCATCAGCTGCGCTGTTGATCTTCATACCAGAAGATACTTTTTCCAGGCTCTTGGACAGTGCGCTGGAGTTCTTGTTCAGGGTGTTCAGGGTCGAGATTGCCGACATGTTGTTCTTTACTACCATTGCCATGATAATTTTCCTCCTTGAATG
This sequence comes from Pseudoselenomonas ruminantium, assembly GCA_902785885.1. Taxonomy (GTDB): domain Bacteria; phylum Bacillota; class Negativicutes; order Selenomonadales; family Selenomonadaceae; genus Selenomonas_A; species Selenomonas_A ruminantium_M. Next base: position 29,391 of record CADAAS010000001.1, on the reverse strand, counting down.
TAGAAAAAATTAATATTTTGTAACAGCCATCCCTGACTGTCGTAAGCTATATAATGAGCAAATCGCCACATGGATGCATGGCTGCTAGCTGACCATAAATCCGTCCTTGTATTGATTTGCTTATTATCTTTGCCTTACACTTAATATATCGAAGCTTTTTAGATTTCCTTAAGTGTTTTTTTTATTTTTTTAATATTTTTTATTGAGTATGTTGCCGAGGCCCTGTATCCCCTGCATGCCCTGTAAATCATAGGCATGGACCGAGGCATTCTGTTGGCGAGACTTGTTGAGCCAGGCCTTGGCCTTGTAGATAATCTGCATATCCATGGGCTTTATTTGGGCAACCAATGCCTGACATTCTGCCGTTTTGCGGTAGTCTTCCGTTTCGGGAAGTGCTTTCATCCGCTCCACGACAGAATTACGCTGCTTTTCCAGTTCCAGGAACTGATCTATGTCCTGCTGATTGATGAACTTCAACAGTTCCTGGGTCAGCATATAATACATATCCCAGTTTTCCTTTGCCTGCTGCAAGCCATTTTCTTTTTCAGCCGACATAACTATCACCCTGGACATTCTTCGTGCCGCCGTCCTGACGGGCTTTCTTCATAGCCTGCGCCCAGGCGTCGCGGAGTTCTTTGATGATATCAATGGCTTCCTGCACAAGGGCGGGGTCACTTTTCATGTTGCCCTCTACCAGCCGGTTATAGCAATAGTTATACAAAGGCAACAGCTGGTGAGATATTTCGTAGTCCATATTCAGCGTAATACGAAACTCGGAAATAATCTGCTGCGCTTTTTGCAGCAGATTGTTCGCATTTTCATACTGCTTATTTTCCACCGCCTCTTTACCCTCGTTCATGAATTTCAAACAACCGTTGTAAAGCATGAGCGTCAATGCCTCTGGCGTAGCTGTCATAATCTGTTGGCGTTTGTAGGCTTCTGCTGCGTTATTTACCATATCGTTGCCTCCCTAGAATGTAACGGAACGGCCTTACTGACCGCCAGTAATATAGCCCATGGAAACACTCATACGCTGAATGGCTACTTCCATTGCATCATATTTCTTATAGAGCAGGTTTTCATAGGATTTCATCATGGTCTTGAAATTGGACATCTTGGTCTGGAGCTGCTGAATCAATTCCCCTAGTGAACTGCCATCCCCCGCTTCCGTGGAAGTTCCCGCATAGGATTTCATGGTCTTGAGATTATTGTACAGGGAATCGGAGATACGTCCAATCACACCCTGTTTGCTATAATCCGTCTGATCCTTGCCATATTTATCTTTGTAGTCACCATCGGAGTTAAATATCTGACGAACACAATCCGGTTCAGCAGCCAAAGCTTTTTTGAGTTTTTCTTCATCCAAGGTCAAATGACCTCTGTCCGTAGATGAGGAAATACCAATGGACATCATCGTATTGTACTTGCCCGTAGCCCCTTCTACCGGTGTGTAGATAGCTTCACGCATTTCACTGATAATTTTGCCAATGGTGCTGTCGTGATTGAGCAGACCGGATTTGGCTTTTTCATTCCACTTGTCAATCTGCTCCTGCGTCATGCCCTTTTCCTGGTTTTGCGTCAGCACACCATAGTCACTGTATTTTTCTTCATAATACTTGCTGTTAAGCTCATCAAGCATCTTGTTGTAATCCTCGACGAACTTCTTGACATTCTCAATAAGCTTATCTGTATCCTGATTAACCGTTACTACGGTAGAGCCTTTAGCTGCCAGATTATAGGTAACATTAGCTACAGTAACCTTGCTGGTATCCGAAGAATATTCACGACCATCAATGATAACCTTGGCATCTGTGCCGGAAGCCTGAATGCCATTCGTGTCCGCAGTAAGTTCTGTAGTGGATAGTTTCAACCCGTTAATCAACTTGCGCCCATTGGCCGAAGCTGCGTCCGTGGCGGTATTGTCAACCGTAAAACCAATGGTATTACTGTATCCTTCAGCGTTAGCAATCTTTAACTGTCCATCTTCCAGTGTAGCAACAAGCTGTCCCGGTGCCACACTATTGATTTTATCCATCAAATCCTCCACCGTGGCGGTTGTTACATCTGCAATTTCTATTTTTTTCGGTTCGTTCCCGCCATAGGACAGGTTGAACGTTGCCTTAGTATCGCTGGCCGAAACATTAAATAAGGAACTCAAAAGCTGCGTTTTCATCAACGGGTCTGAAGCAGTAAACGACTGAGCTGTTATAGAACTGTTGCCCGTAGTTTTTTCAAAGGACAACGGGTCTGACAATTCACTGGTCAGGTTGCCATTTGCATCCAACACCTGCGATACCGTTCCCAAATTCAGATTGGACACCAGTTTCTTCCCATTATCAGCCGCAGTTCCTACCCCCACCGATAAGATAATCTTATTAGCCTCGCCGCCTGTTTTCTGATACAGGGAAAAAGCATCATTAACGCTATCATATGAAGCCTTGATGGTAACTCCAGCGCTGTTAAGCTTAGAAGACAAATCATTCAGCGTCTGGTTATTGCTAAGAATCTCCTCATAAGTAAACGTGATTTCCTTAGAGCGAGAATCTTTACTCGTACCATCGGCAATCGTAAAACTAATCAGCGCTTCTTTTTGCAAATTACCAGCTTCCATGTCTGACTTCAGCTTTGCTTGATCGCTTTCTTTAAACAAGATATCCTTTAGATAGATGCTCTTAGATGCGCTGGAAGTCTCGCTATTGACTCTGGTAATATGGTCTTTGGTCAACAAATAGGCATTAGCTGCAGTAGATGTAACATTTACTGTATGCGACATTGGAACAGCATCCGCATTAGCCGTAGCCTTTGCCACAGTCGTATTGGAACTGTCTGCCGACATTGGGCTGGTCGTAGACGACATTTTGTAATTATACAACGTCGAAGAATTGAATGTATTCAGGGTAGAATACATATTGGTATATGCTTCCTTAACCCATTCGTTCTTGACTTCTTCCTTGTACATCTTGTCATATTGGTTCTGCCTGGTCATCATTCCCATGCGAACCATCGAGTCGACATCAATGCCTGAACCGGACAGACCGTAAATTCCCATACCACTCATGATTTACACCTCCTCACGCATTCTTATCGAGGAAGGCGCCTAACCATTCGCGAGCCTTTGCCATTTGGTCAAGCATATCTTCTGGCGGCACTTCCTTGATTACTTCATGGGTTTTCTTGTCCAGCATCCGCACAGACATCATATTGACCTCTTTGTGATACTGGAATTCCAGGTTGCAGTTAATCTTGCTCATGAGCTCGTTTAATTCCTGCATCATGTAGCTGACGGATTCTTCGTCCATCGGTTCGCGTTCTTCGCGTTCCTTTAAGGGGTCTTCCTCTTCTTCCGCCTGATTGTACTTAGGTGCGTTCCGCACATCATCAAGGCGTTTTACCTGCGGCTCCTCATTTTCCGGCGCCACCATCCTCGACGATGTGTCACTGACTCGCTCCGCAGCACCAGCCACAATTGAGGCCGATACAATGTCCTGAATCTTACCTACCATGCTAATCCCTCCGTAGATTTACACCAGTTTTCCTAACTTCTTATTCTTTCGGCAGGCCGGCGCTTAAGTCCAAGTCCATGGGCACCGGAGCGGCCGCATTCTTGTTTTCTTCCTGTATCGCGCGATAGATTTCGCCGCGATAAATCTTTATGTCACGCGGGGCATCGATGGCAATGCGGACATTGTCCCCCTGCACTTCCACCACGTTGATCACGATATTGTCGCCAATCATAATCTGCTGGCGAGGTTTTCTGGTTAATACGAGCATTATTGTTCCTCCTTATTTTTCGGAAACAATCTATGCTTGGTGTTATAGCTGCTGCGGTCAAGCACAATCTGGCGGGCCTGCATATTGGCCGTGTTCATGATTATCGGCGCCATCAGGTTGGCCGTCATATCCTGGACCTTGCCGCCGTTAACCGTAATCAGGGTGTAGATGAGCATATCTTCCTGTTTATACAAGCCAAGCTTTTCCTGATTGTCATCATCCAGCTCAAACTCATAATCCGGGAAGAATACAAAGGGCACCGTCATCAAAAATGCCAAATCCGGCGTTGTCAGCGACTGCAAAAACACATAAGGACTCTCCTCATCATAGGGAACAATCACAAATTCATGTTCGTCCTCAAAGGCGGGAATCCCGTCAGCAAAATGTACCACTTTGTCTTCTGCTACTTCTACTTCACCGAATCTTATTGTGTTGACTTTTCTCATCTCTTATGCCTCCACTTCCGCGTGAATCACTCATGCGTAAATATCGTACTTGCCTGTGGTCACCCAACGTTCTACATTGGCCTTTTGCTGCATATAGGTCTCAACCTGCCCCGGTGTAAAATGGGTTTGGGCAAAAGCCTGCGTATCAATCTTCACCGTCACATCCCCCAAATCCGGCTCGCCTACCGCCTCAATGGGATGGAAGGTGATTACGGGGTCGGGGATAAGCTCCGCTACGATATGCCGGTTTTTGCCTTGCTCAATCTCCTGACGAAGCTTGCTGTCATAGCGCTGCTCCACGGGCTTTTTGCCTTTCTTGCCGCTATTTTCCACATTGTCCCAAGCTTCCTGCGTCCAGCGGGAAGTCGTTTTGGCCAAATCGGCAAAGCCCTGCTGCCCATATTTTTGGGCAAAATCCTTATGGTTGTCATTGCCATAGGCATGGCGGCTGGGATATTGGTCAATTTCCACCGTCGGCTGCGTCCAATGCCTGTTGGAACGAGGCAACCTGGCCTCAGAATGCAGCTCGGCAGGAGTCGAGTGGGCCTCCAATTTGCCCAACTGCGTACGTATGCCAATCATTGGTTGGGTGAACCGCATATTAAGCATTAACATATTGCTCAGCATAGATTATTTCACCCTTTCCTTGGGAAATTCCTGCTAAATCCGTTTACTTACTCATATTTTACCATGTTTTTCTTAAAATTTCCCTAAAAAAATTACAGATAATCCGCCAAACTCTGCGGGAGAATCCTGGCCCCCAAGGACAGGCTCATATTGTAAATCGTCTGTTCCTGCATCAGTTGGACAGCCAGTTTTGCCACATCCGTAGAAGATACATCGGTAATATCGCCCGTGATGATTTCATTCTGTGTCGTCAACATGGAGTTAACCGAATTGTAGAGCTGTGTTCTGGCCCCCATCTTGGTTTCCGCTTTTATGGTCTGTGAATGTGCTTCATCGGCAATGGTTACACCGTCTGTATCCAGCCATATCTGGTCATCGCCCACTACTTTGGCATGAACGGTAAGCATCTGATTGAGCATCGCCGTACCGGACGGGGAATTTCCCGAAGCAGGATCATCAAAGATATCCATGCCGAAAATTTCCACAGCTGTGGCATTTACCGTATCCGCGCTGGGTTCAGTCGTACCATTTTTCTTGACCATAGAGACATATTTATTATCACCGGTAAAGGAAACAACCTGCTGTTTAATCGTATCAAAATTCAGCGTAACCGTGTTATTATTTACTGTTATGTTATCGGAAAAAGCCAAACCTGCGGCCGTGATTTCCCCCGTGTTCTTAAAATAGTCGGAAACCTTCACCGTTGAGCCCCAGCCGGAAAGTGTTCCGGCTTCATCACCGGCAGCAACCGTAGCATTGGCATCAGCTGCCAGTTTATCTTTAAAGCCATTTTCCACAAAATCCTTGGTATAAACCCTGCCATTCATTGTATTCAGATAATAGGTTTCTTTAACGGTATTACCGGAACTGTCCGTATACGATCCCGTTAATGACAGAAACTGTCGCAGCGTCCCGGTTTCTTCTACGCCCAGATTGCCCGCGAAGAAGCCTTGCTGATTTTCCTCCAAGGTTTTGGCTACACCGCGGCTTATCTGCTCTTCCGACAGGGTGAACGGGCGTGTAATGTCTTTTTGCCCGCCAAATACATAGCTGTCGCCCTGCATGGTGTTGCCCAGGGATACCAGCTCCTGAATCTCGGCCATCATTTCCTTGCCGATGGCCGCCATATCACCGGTATTGTTCGTATCATTGGCCGCAGCCACAGTTTTTTCCTTAAAGGTCGTTTGAATAGCGGTCATATTAACCAGCGCCGAATCTGATGCCTTCATCCAGGCCAAAGCATTATTTACATTATTGGTATACTGCTCATTCTCATTGAGCGAGGTATCGAAACGAATAAACTTGGAATAATCTACGGGATTATCGGACGGGCGATGCAGCTTGCTGCCGTCCCCCTGCTCAAGCAGGGTGGTCTGCCGGGTGTTGGCATCGTTTAACTGTTTCTGATATCCGTAGACCATCTGATTGCTGCTTACACGAATGGACATTTTATTTCACCTCATCTTAGTCGCTTAATGGTTAACGGCCAACTGTGCCGGTACTGTTAATCAGCCTGTCCAGCATTTCATCCATGGTCGTCAGGCATCTTGAGCAGGCACTATAGCCCTTCTGGAACATGATCATGTTGGTCAGTTCCTCGTTCCAGTCAACGCCGGAGGTCGAGGAACGCCAATTCACAATCTGCGTAATCAGGTCCTCCTGCGCGCTTTCCTTGACATCAACGGAATTGGCATCCGTGCCCAGCTGGCTCATGACCGACTGATAATAGGCATTCAAGGAAATATCGTTAATCGCGCGGCTGTTCATATTCACAGCCGTACCATTGTAGGTAACATCAGCTGTGCTGTTCACGTTATCTGAGGCCAAATTAAACAGCGTACTCAGATTCACCGCATTGGTACCATCTTTGGACCCATCCGCCTTGACACTATATGTCGTCAAATACGCACCAGTACTGCTGACATTCTGCTCCACTGACAGTTTGCGGGCTGCCACCAGACTTGTGCCGCCGACTTCCGTCAGCTTGCTGTTGATGTTCATGGCATTCAGGATATTGATGCCTTTCAGATTCGTCGTACTGCCTACCGTACCGGTAATATCCACAGATGGTGTATAAATGGTTGTACCATTTACCACCGTCTGAGTATAGCTCAGGGAGCGGGAAATCGTCGCGTTCGTATATTCCGTTGCCACTACACAATGATTATTGGCATCCCAGGTATAAACGGTGTTATTGTCGCCAAAGAAATTAATGCCATATGTCGGCCCGGTATAGCTTGCCGTATTGTTGTAAGGGCCGATATTGCCATCCGTGCCATCAATGCCTGCCCCCTGTTGGTGCATGGTATTGAATGTCGTCATCATAAAGGCTGCCATATCCGCCAGATTATCAATATAGCCCTTATCCTCGGCAATGGTATCAAATTCTGCTTTTAGCGCTCCATTTTGTGGAACGAACGCCACGCCGGATTCCTTTATGATAATGCTGTAATCATTGATGCCATAATCGGTATTGACATAAGGGTCTGACATCTCAAGGGTCAGCTTGTTAATGCCATTGACCATGGAAATGCCATTGGAAACGACAGTATACATCCCCTTGTCATCCTCATAAATATTGACATTCATATAGGTAGAGAGCTTATCCACCAGCAAATCACGCTGGTCGCGCAGGTCGTTTGCCTGTGCGCCGACGGCTTCCGCTCCCGATATATTCTTGTTCAGTTCAACGATTTGGTCGTTGATATCATTGACTTCCGTCAGATGAATCCGCATATCATCATACTGTGCATTAATCTGATCCTGCAGCTGGGAAGCTACTGTACTCATTTTATCGGCAAAAATATTGCCCTTCTCGATAACCGTAACACGGCAACTGTCAGCAGAAGCATCCGTAGACAGGGCACTCCACGCCTTATAGAAGGCGTCCATGGCATCCTTAATCCCAGTATTATCCGAATCATCAAAGATGGCTTCCAGTTTGTCATAATTTACCTGTTCGGCCTTGTAGTATTCATGGGTCGAGGTTTCGGCCCAAAACTGTTTATCGGCATAGACATTGCGGGCACGCATGATCGACATAGCATCAACACCGGTACCGACCAGCGCACCGCCGTACAAAGACGGCACTTCCTGTGCCTTGGTTGCCGCCTGGTTTACCGACTGACGGGAATACCCTTCCGTGGAGGCATTGGTGATATTGTGGCCCACGGTATCCAAAGAGAGCTGATTGGCGAACACGCCGCGCACCATGGTATTAAGTCCGGAAAATGTAGAACGCATAATACTTCACCTGTTAATCCTTTCTGCTTGTTTTCCTGCCGTAACGCATCAGACGCTGGAATCAAACATCTTGACTCCCCGCCGGCTCTCACTTTCCGCTGCGTCCTGATTGTAAATATCACTGGCCACGGTCTGTGTCATCACGTTGATATTGAAGTCTACATATCTCTTCCCCTTTTCCAGCAGGAAACGGGTAGAGGCAATTTCTCTTACGAGACTTTCTTCAAATTCCTGTGCACGATGCAACAGGTGCACCGCAATTTCCCGCTCAGCCGAATGTGGCTGTCTGGCTAATACCGCCTGCAACGAAGAAACCTTGTGCCTGGCTAAAAATTCCTGTTTCCTCTTTTCCAACTTTCCCAGTTCCAGCAGTGCAGGCTCCATCTCATGCACCGCTGCTGCGATATTTGCCCCTTTGTTTTCTGCCTGTATGGTTGTCTTTATTGCTTTGAGTTTTTCCAAGCATGTGTTGCTGATCAGAATCTGCGCCCTGAGCAGGCGTACTGCTTCGTCCATTTCGGTATCTCCTGGTTCTCCATCTTTCCCCAGCGGGAAAGCTTAGGCATTGTAATCAAAATTCTTGCGGTGCGTTACCACTTCGCCCCCCCGGCCATAAGCCGGCTCCACGGTTGCGCCGCCGAGGCGGTTCAGGTGAAAAGCTGCCGCTTCCATCGCGGCCCGGATAAGCAGGGCATTTCCCTCGCTGAGTTCCTGCGCCTCCTTTACCGTCGCCTGCAGCATAACGTAGAGCTTTTGCAGGACTTCACGCATCTTCCCTGCGGGGGCAAGGCTTAGAATATCTTCCATTTTCGACTCTGGTCCCAGTTTTTCGTTTGTGGCAGCCATTTTAAGCAAAATGCTCTGCCGATTTTTTTCCAGCCGGGCAATCTCGGCTGTGAGTTTTTCCTCCTGAGGCAAAAGGTTTTCCACGGTCTTCATATCCACCATGACCAGGGCATTGCGTTTCTTTTTGCCTAGTTCGATAAGCGCCTTATAGGCCTTGTTTAATTCATTGAGTGTATTTGCAAAATCCTGCCACATGAACGATTTCCTCCTGCCTGTTTTAGAATCGTACGCCTAAAAGGCTTGCTGCGATATTTTCATTCGGCACATTATAGCTGCCATCAGCGACCTTGGCACTTAATTCCTGCACCTTGCTGCCGCGGACATCATCCATGTTCTGGAGTTTCTGCAGCATACTGCTGAAGCTCTGTCCTTCGCTCGACAGGTGAACTTCATCGCTCTTCTGCATTGCCTGTACGCTTGCCGCCCGCTTGACACCACCAGAGGAACTTACGCTGTACGCTCCGGCTACCGCCTGCACATTGCCATTGATAATCATCTTTTTCACCGCCTGTCAATCCATGAATTTTCCCTACATCCCTTGAAGTTACACAGTATCTTCTGATTGAACTATCGACAAAAAAAGCAGGAAACTTAATTCCTGCTTTCTAATCATTATTTAAGATTATTCCCATTTTCCGCCGATTATCGCCATTTTTCACCCATTTACGTCTATAAACAGGCATAAATCACTTTAACGGTCCTTGGAGCGGAAGCCTTGGCCACGGTTCTGGTCAGTCTTGGCCATCTGACGGGCCGCCGTCTGGAGCGAGGCCTGTTTCTGCAATTCTGCGCGGGCTTTTTCCTCGCACTGCTGGCAAATCTTGCCGGAAATAATCGGCGCACCGCATTTTTCACACGGATAGGTCATCTTGACGCCAATCTGTTCAAAGCGGCCTTCGCGAATCATCTTCTTGATCATGCCAGAGGGTGCACCTGTGGCTTCACAAATCTCGGGAATCTTCGCGCCTTTATGGTCGCGGACATATTCCACAACTTCGTGCTCTTTGTCCAAAATCTGTTGGTAACAATCCATGCATACCTTTTTCCCCGTGTCGTTAAAGAGTTTTCCGCACATGGGGCAGTTTTTAATTTTTCCAGCCATATTCCTCACTCCTTGGGCGTGTTTATTCGTTTATTTCGTTTATTCGCGACTAAGACGAAAAATCCTGCAAAAATTTTTACCATATTTTGCCCAACATAAACCACAATCTGCCCTTGGCTTTGGCCTTTTCGCTGAGGTTCGGGTCGCTGCCTATGCGGCGGGCATAGTCGAGGCGGGCAAACCAGTCGTTAGGCTTGGTGTAGGAAAGGGCTACGCCATAGCCTTTGAGGGTCATGCCTGTGGAGTCCACACCTGTGCCGCTGGTATAGTTCCGGCTGGTGCGTCCATCCTTGAAATAGCTCACATGGCCGATATCAAAATAGGTGCTGAAGACCAGGCCGGGTACGCTGGTGTAAAAGCGCGGTTCAATCGTGCCCATCAGCCCGACATCGCCGGAGCCTTCCCCCTGCGGGTAAGCACGCACGCCGCTTGCTCCGCCCAGATACATGCGCTCGGAGCCGTCCAGGTTGCGGCTGGCCAGCTGCCCGCTGGCTTTCACCAGCACATCCGCACGATTGCCCAGCCGCTGCACCGCCGACACATTGAACTCGCCTTTGGTGAAACGACCTTCGATGTTGTTGCGGTCACCGAGTCCGGAATCCAGGCTTATCGTACCGCTGGTGAGCTTTACCCCATAATTGAAGATAACGCCATTGCGCCGTTCGAAGCCATCCAGTCCGACATAGAAGCCATGCGAACGCTTTTCCTGATTCAGGTTCGGGAATAGCGAATACTTATCCTTCAACCGGCGATGGTCATAACCATATTTGAAGGTCAGGCCGCTGTTGGTCAAGTGATACAGGGAGCGATGGCCAAACACGCTGAAGGTCTCCGCGGTGCCATTCATGTCCATGCCCTGCAGGCCGGTCTGATAATCCATGCGGCTGAAACCGAAGCCCAGCGTTGCACCGCCGCGCCCCACAATGGTTTCATAGTTGGCATAGTAGTTGTGCATATTCCGATTGGACAGCAGCACACCCACGGAAATCTTGTCGCCGTTGCCGCTGACATCGTAGAGGTTTTCCTGCAGGCCATAGCGATACTGGCCTGTGTCCTTGCTGCCATAGTTTTCCACATAAAGCACGGTATTCTCGCCCTTGCCCCGTTCAATGCGCACAGTCAGGTCACTGGTGCCGAATTCCTTGCCGGGACTCAGTACACCAACGGCCTTGGTACCGCTCACATCGGAAATGGAATACAGGGTGGTTTCGAGCTTGCCCGTACGAATGATGTCGCCGGATTTCAAGCTGTTCACAAAACCTTTGGCAATCCGTTCCTTCAAGCGGCTGCGGTTATCGATTTTGATTTCGCCGTAACGGCCTGGGATAACCTTGATGGTAATCATGCCGTCACTGCTTTCCTGTGCAGGCACATAGGCTGCCGCCGCCGGATAGCCATGCTGCCGGCAGTAGCGGGTGATCGCCGTGAGCGTAGCATTGAGCTGCATCATGGTCTTTTTCTCCCCCATGCCGTCCTGCAGGATCTTGGTCAGTTCCCCCTTGTCCAGATAAAGGTCCGGGGCTTCCAGACGGAAGTTGGTGATGGTAAATTCCACCTGCGGCGCCTGCCTGGGCTTGTCCGGTGCATTATCCACCACCTCCGCCTCCGGTTTGGGAAGTTCTTTTTGTATATCCTGTCCGGGCTGTGACAGTGAGGGAGCTGCCATGACCGCTCCCCCGCCCAAATTGAAACATGCGGCGAAAAATCCTGCTGCAATTTGCGCTTTAGCTATTGTTTTCATGCTGTCTCCTTGCTGCCAGTCCCTAATTACAAACCATTCATCACGCTTATTTTACCACATTCAGGCCACATTTACACCTGTGCTTTCCACGGTCAGTTCGATTTCATTTTCGTTCTGTCCGTCTGAAGACCGAATGGCGATTTCGCCTTCCTTTTCCTCTTTCTCAGCCTTGTCCTGGTCGATTTCTTCCAGCACATGACCGGATTCATCGACAATCTGGATGCTGCCTAAGGCATTGCGGCTGTCCGTGCTGACAATCTCCGCTGCCGGATTGCCGTCTGTTGAGGTCTTTTCCCCGTTCAGCGAATACACTTCCAGATTCACCACAGCCCCTTTGTCCTGCATCTCAATATTGGCTATGCCGGCTGCATCTGCACCTTCAAGGTTGACAATGTCGCCGCCCACAATGCCGATATTGGCCAGGTCCGTTCCCTGAGCCGTCAGTCCATCCATGGTTTCCCCGGTGGCAATTGTGCCGCTGCCAATCGTCTCTGTGGCAAGAACCTTGCCGTTCTTGTCCACATACTGAATGGCGGCAGCGTTGTTATCGCCAAAGCCACTGGTGACATCCTTGGCCACCTGCTGATAGACATCATGGGTCGGGGTCGGCTTGAGGTCCGGGTTGCCCATATCCGTGTTGATGTAGTTCACGGTAAAGGCCGTTTCATTGGCCGGGGCCTGACTATAGGTGTAGTTCAGACCGAAATTGCCGCCCTCATAGCTGTTGCGATACCAGCCATAAACTGGATACTGGGTCTGTGCGCCCGTGACATTGGACGTGCTCACGCCCAGCAGCGTATTAAAGGCAAAGCTTGAGGCCAGGCCGCTGTCTGCAGCTACCAGCCCTTCAACCGTGCCCGTAAATTGCGGCAGGGGTTCACCCATATTCACGCTGGCCGGGGTGGCCACAATCGTAAGCCCCTTGCGGGAAATCGTGCCGGTCCCCGTAAGGATATCGGTCTCCAGCTGATAGTTCGGATTGGCAAGGCTCAGAGTATAAGTAACCTGATGTTCTTGTAGTTCATCAGTATCCTCGGATTTTCCTGCATTGGGATTGTCGTAAACTGCGGTTGCGGTCAAGCCGATACGGTCGCCATTTACAACATTGCCCATGCTTACATTGGCTACAGCATTTTCAACACCATCCGTGGTTCCATCGTATTCCTTGGTCATGTTCCGAATTACGCTGGCCGTGAGGGTACGCGGCGTTATGATGCCGTCCTGTGCGGTAATGGTGCCAGACTGGCCATTATCCGTTACGGCAAGCGCCGGCTTGCCTGCGCCTTGCACCAGCTCATAGTCGCCATTGCCCAGGCTGATTTGGTAGCTGTATTCCTTGTTCTTGCCAGCATTGGCATCTGCATAGGCCGCAGAGTCAATCAGCAAATTGGCATTATCGCCAGCGAGCACCCCTTCAAGAACCAAATTGTCATTGGCCGCATAGGTGGAAGCAAGCGCCGTTTCGCCATCATAGACCTTAACGGGGGCTTCCTTAATGCCTACGGACAAGCTCCGTGGCGTAATCGTGCCACTGCCGACAATGCTGGTTGGCTCGACAATGTAATTGCCATTGTCATTAGCCAGCAGGAAATTATTGAACGCAATATCCTGCGCTATCGGCCGCCCAGCAGCATCACGCTTGACATGGGCACTGGCATAGGAACCAGCAATCGCCCCAATGTCCAAGTCAATATCCGCATCCTGGGCCACAATGCCAGTTTCTGTTGCAGCATCATAACCTGCCAGCCGAAAATGTCCCATATTCGTAAAGCCACTGGGAAGCGCGGACGTGCCATCATAAACCTTGTCAATGCCGACCAGGCCATCAGCCACTACACATACCTTGCGTTTTTCAATTGCCCCGTCACCAGTGATCACGGTATCGCTTAACTGGTAATTCGTATTGCCCAGGGACAATGTATAGGTCACCTTGCGGTTGCCTGCGGCGTCACTGCCATCATAGACGGCATTTGCCACCAGCCCCAAGCTATCCTTGTCCTTGTCCAAATAACCTGCACTTAGGGCAATGTTCTTTATTGCATCCTGCTTGCCAGCATTCGTTCCATCATAAACCTTGACCATGTCCTTGACCACGCTGGCAGTCAGCGTCCGTGGCACAATCGTGCCATCATAGGCCGTAAGCTCACCAGCCTGGCCATTGCCCGACACCGTGATTGCAGGGGTATTTTCCCCTTGTGCAAGCTGATAGTCCAAATTGTCAATGCTGATGCCATAGCGATATTCCTTGCCGGTTGCAGCATTTGCATCCTGGTATCCTGCAGAGTTAACCACCAGGTTAACATCATCGTCGCCGAGAACTCCCCACAGGGCAAGATTATCTTTCGTATTATAGGGGGTGCTGAGCGCTTTTTCACCATCATAAACCTTGGTCGGCGCCACCTTGATGGAAACGGTCAATGTAGCAGGACGAATGGTTCCATTCCCGGACAAGCTGTCCGTGCCCATAACGTAATTGCCCAGGTTGCCGGTTCCCGTCAACTTGAAGTTATTGAAGGCAATTCCCTGCGGAACAAGCTTGCCATCTGCATCACGCTGAACGTGGCCGTTCAGGTATGCTCCCTTAATTGCAGCAAAATCCAACTGGACATCATCATTCTGGATTACGCCCGTGGCATCATCCGCGGCCCTAAGGGCAAACCGTCCATTGCTGGAATAATCGGCCGGCAGGTCCTTCGTGGTATCGTAAGCCTTGTCGAGCCCTGTAACATTCAGCGCATCCACATAAACCTTGCGCTGCTCAATGTCCCCAAGCTTAGCGGTACCTTCAAAAATATCATTCACCGCTCCTTGCAGGACATAGTTGCCCTTGGTATTCCCTTTCAGTGTCAGGCTATAAGCAATATCCTTCTGGTTGCGGATAACGCCGGGGGCAACATTGGCATCGCTGCCCACATAATGCGCATCCACGTCATAGCTGATTTCGCCGGCAGCGATATCCCGCTGCACCACAGCAGCCTGCGCTGCGCCAAAGCCGATTTTCGCCTGGGCCTCGCTGCCTGCAATCTCTTCGGTTCCATCATAAATCTTATGGAAGCCATCCTGCGCGATGACATTAAGCGTCAACGGGGTTATTTCGCCCGTAACCGCTTGTCCGTCAACATTGTCCGCAGCCGTGGTGCTGAGCCAATCACGCTCGGCACTGCTTGCTACAGAATCTGCCAGCTGATAGTTCCCCAGATTCTTTTTCACTTCGGTAACGCTATACTTCAGGGCATGGTTTCCCACATCTTTTTGGGCTGCGCCATTGCTGTCCACATAGACGCCACTTGCCGCACCGGTGTAGGTTAATTCGATTTCCTTGCCGGTCAATGCCGTGTCCTTCGTGACCAGTTTCATGGTATTTTCGGGATTCAGCACATTTGCCGTGGCATCATATACCTTGTCCACGCCCTGCCATTTTGCCTTGATATCCGAAAGGACTACGGGATTGATTTTGCCTTTGTTGTCACTCTCCTTGTAGAACGTATCCTTTGCCACCGTATAGTTGGCTGCATCGGTATTCAGGTTGCGTGCAAGATAATCTGCAAAGGCATCTGCCACATGTTCATACTTCACCGACTTATAGCCTACGGCATCGCCATTGCGCTTTACATTGCCATCGGCCTTAAAATCAGCGGTACTGTCACCTGTGCCATAAGTACCTGTAATCTTGCCAATTGCGGTGCTGTCCAGCGCAATGCTGTCATTTCCCTGCAGGCCGTTGAATTTTTCCACCTGAATATCCGCAGCATTTACATTGGCCTTGCCGTTATAACCACGTTCAGCCGGCTTAAAGTCTATCGTCAATTCCTTGGGCGTAATCCTGCCCGTGCCGGCAAGGGTACCCGTGTTGTCCGTCAGGCTGGCATAGTTAGCACCGGTTGCTCCCACAATCGTGTAATTATCCTTGGCCGCTCCCGACAGTTCCACATGATAGTAAACATCCTTGTCCACCACATTGCCATTTGCATCCCTGGCCACATTTTTATCCTTGTATTGGGCATTGATGGCATTCACGTTGAGAACCGTGCCATCCTTGGCCGTAAGCAGGCCGGCTACAGACACCTTGCCCGTAACGTCTTGAATGACATTGTTCTTGCCATCATAGGTTTTCACAATGGTGCTGTCCAGCGGATTATTGGCCAGGCTGGCCTTTACCACAGCCTTATCAATGTTGCCGCCGGTAGACGCTATCCACTCATTGTTGTTATTGACCAGGCCGGCTGCCTGCAAGCCAGAAAAATCGTAGTTTGAATTGCCAAGCCCCAGACGATAGTCCACGCGATTGCCGGGCTTAACCGGATTGGCAGTAGCATTGGCTTCATTGTATTCGGCGCTATAACTGGTAAAAACAAGATTTTCCTGCGTTCCGCCCGCCGTATTGGGGATGGTCACATAGTGATCCGTGATGTAGTTGTTGGCAAGGTCGGTAACGCTGCCATTCTTCAGTACATCCTTGGTCGCATCATAGGTCTTGCTTGCGTCACCAATGTTAATGGTAACATCCCCGGCAGTCAGTTTGTAGGGATTGATGATGCCTGTCCCAGCAAATTTATGCAGGCCGTTCGTATCCGTGCCCAGGGCGTTTCCATTGCTGTCTACCAACTGGTAATTGGTCAGCGCAGAGCCGGTTACGCCCAAGTCCAGGCCGGTGTAATTCACGGCATGGACATCCGGCGTGCCATCCCCATTGTCATCCACATTAACGCCGACATAGTGGGCATTAATGCCTGCTGGATTTTGCAAGGATACCACATCATTGCCAACCGCGCTGCCTAAATGCAAGGCATTTTGCGCTGTTGCCGGAGCCACATAATCCGTAGCATCATAGGGCTTGGCAATCTGGTCAGCCGTCACGACCACACCAAAAGCATTGATGGTATTGTTGTTGGTGACAAGCGGCGTCATCTGCTGCGGGCCGTTGGCATTATAGTAGTCATAAAGCACATTGCCATTGGCATCTTTGAAAATGTAGTTACTGAGCTTATCCCCGCTGATATTTACCGTGTATTCTATGGACTTATTTGACCCTGCATCAAAATTCGTATACGCGCCCGTGCTGGCATTCGTGCCTTTCACCAAGCCCGTATGATTCGTCGTATTTACAGTGTCAAATGCTATAATGCTGTTTCCCGTCAGAACGTTACCTGTTGCCGTATCGGTGGAATAGGCCTTGTTATCGTTATTGTAGATTGCCCCCGTAGCATCATAATTCTTGGCCAGACCATTTTTCGCCAGCGTAGTCAAATCGACAAAAACTTCACGTGCCTTAATCTCACCATCCGTGATACTGGCATTCAGGACAACCGATGCAGGAATGTTTTTATAGTTGCTCAACGCCACAGGATTCAACGTTATCGTGTAATCTACCTGTTTATTTTTCCCTGCATCCGGCCCTGCCGTAAATACAGCCTGTGTAATGGTATAGTCACCATTGTTCAGGGCAATATCTACAACACCATCACTATTAAGGTCAGCACCACTCTTAGTTAAATCCACCCACTTTCTACGTTCGGTGTCTTTGTCCGCAGCTGTGGTGTTGTTTTCCAACTGTCCTACATCCGCAGAGCCACTATAAATTTGATTAATACCGTTTTTCAGTTTGAACACAAACTGCCCGCTATAGTTTGCCGGATCAATCGTGCCTGTGCCATCTATGGTATACAGGTTGCTGCTATCCAGATTCAGTTCCTGCCCGGAAGCATTTACCAGCTTGTAGTTGCTATCCCCTAAGCTCAGACCTGAATACGTCACCTTGTGAATCCCCGGGTTGCCATTAGTATCCGGATTCACGTTGGGATTATCGTATACGCCTGTATTGCCATTGATATTCTGCAAAGCTACCGTCTGGCCGCCAGCTGCAATGCCCAGCTGCAGTGCGCCCTGCGCCATCGACTGGGTAACCGCCATAGTACCATCATAGGTCTTATTTACGGCGTTTGGCGTCAACACCACGCCAAACGCATTGATGGTATTATTATTGGTCGTCAGCGCTGCCCCCTGTCCATTTGTCAGGACATTGCCATTTTTATCCTTGAAAATATAATTGGAAACACTGTCACCACTGATATCTGCCGTATAATTTATCACCTTGCTGCCGCCAGCATCAAAATTCGTGTACGCACCCGTGCTGGCATTTGTGCCTTTGACCAGACCTGTATGGTTCACCGTATCCACGGGGTCAAACGTCACAATGCTGCTGCCGGCAAGAACCGTACCCACAGCAGAATCCGTGGAATAGGCCTTGTTGTCGTTATTGTAGATCGCTCCTGTAGCATCATAGTTCTTGGTCAGACCATTTTTTGCCAGCGTAGTCAAATCGACAAAAACTTCACGCGCTTTGATTTCGCCATTTGTGATGGTATCATTGAGGACTACCGAACTAGGTGCACCGGTATAATTCGACAAGCTGGCAGGATTAAGCGTAATGGTGTACTTTACCGGCTTATTGATGCCTGCATCAGCTCCCGTGGTATACGTTGCCGAATTTATCGTATAGGTATAAGCACCATTGCCCAACGTAATATCAATCACACCATCGTTATCAATATCTACGCCACTGTTCGTTAAATCGACCCATTGACGTCGGAAATTATCCTTTGCCGTACTAGTCGTATTGGACTCAAACTGTCCGACATCAGCGGAACCGCTATAGGTTTGTGTAATACCACCATTCAACTTAAAGATAAACTGACCAACAAACGTTGCCGGATCGATTTTTCCGTGGCCATACGCCGTTCCCGTACTGCCAGTGCTGCTGTAGCTTGTGCCGTTGATGGTATAGTTTTTCGCTTTTGAGCCCAAAGCCGTGAAAAAGCCGCTATACTGCACATCCCAGCTGCCTACATTGGTTTGCGTGCCAAAGGATGCATCCGTAGTCCCCGAACCATAGAGCCCGCTGACCTTCGTGATATCAAAGTTGTCCCGGTTCAAAACCGTCGTATCCTGTGCATCACCAAACGTAAAGCCGGACAGGCTGGTGGGCATATCCGTAACCTTGGCCGTACCATCATACGCCTTATGATGATTGGTGTTGCCCGATATGACCAGGTTGCGTTTGTTGATTG
This sequence comes from Pseudoselenomonas ruminantium, assembly GCA_902785885.1. Classification (GTDB taxonomy): domain Bacteria; phylum Bacillota; class Negativicutes; order Selenomonadales; family Selenomonadaceae; genus Selenomonas_A; species Selenomonas_A ruminantium_M. The sequence goes on along the minus strand of CADAAS010000001.1, from coordinate 10,548 downwards.
TGCCCGCACCGGTAATCGTCGTATTGCCATTGCCATCATCAAGCAGATAATCCTGATAGGTATCACCTAGTAATGCCAAGGTATATTCCACAGTCTTATCGCCGCTAGTGGTGCTGGCATCAGCCGCCGCCCCACTGGCATTTGCCACATACTTCGCTGTAGTGCCATTCGTTACCCTTGACTGGTCAACGGACAAAATGCCGCTGCTGATATCCACCAAGGCATTGCCGGTCTTGCTGATGGTATCCGTAGCATCATAGGTCTTGGTCACGTTCGGGTCTTTCGGCGTGGTGGCAATAATATGCTTCTGGGTGATTACGCCATCGCCCACCAACGTTAATTCCACCTGACCTTGGGCGTTTTTCAAACTGCTGTCAATGCCGTAATTCCCCGATTCTACAAAATCAACGGTATAAATAACATTCTGTACAGCATTGTTATTGCTGTGTTTGTCGGAATATTTCGCTCCAGCAACCGTAGAAGCCAAGCCAGGCAAAACTTTGCCTGCGGGAGTCGTAACCGTAGCATTGGCCTTGTTGTTGCCGGTGGTGTTCAGATAGTTCATCGGATTGGCAATCGAATCATTGCCATCATAAGTTTTGGTAATGGGCGTGCTGTTCCTATCAAGCTTAATCCAGCTTTTATCCGTAACCAGGAAAGGATTAATCGTACCGGAACCATAGACCTTGTCACTAGCAGCTGTAGCTGAAGGAAGAACATAGTTATGATTCTTCATCAAATTGCTAATGCCGACATATTCCACATCCCTGGCCAAAATATTGCTGAGGTTTTGCGGGTCACGTTTCACGTTGGCATTCAGCGTAAAACCATTGGACCCCAAATCACCATAGTTGGCCGTAAAACTGCCGTTAGCCAGCAAGGCAGCCCCTGTGCTATCCAGATTACCATTGCTGTCCACATGGAAAACATCGCTGATTGTTTCCCCGGAAATTATGCCAGTAGGCGTATTGATTTTGATTTGGTCATCGGTATACTGCGGTGCAGTTGTATTCTTGGTATTGGTGACAGCGGCACTGCCATCATAGGTTTTCGATACACTATTAAAGGTAATTGCGCCTAACTGCACAGGATTGATCGTACCTTTGCCGTTGAACGTTGCCTGATTGCTGCCGGATATGTTAAAGACATAGTTCGGGCTAACCACGCCGTTTTGCATGATTTTGGCCGTATAAACAATATCCTTCTGCAAAACCGGATTGGCGGCATTCGTCGCATCATAATTTACATCTTTATCCGCATAGCCGTTGCCAGCCTGATAAAGACCCGTGATATCAATTTTGGAGCCATCACCGCTGACCAGCTGCTGATAGGTGTTCGTATTCGCATAAGTCAAATATCCGGAAGTCAGGTCAAAGGTGGTATTGCCATTGGCATCCTTGACTAAAGCATCCCCATCATACGTTTTATCTGCGACTTTCCCCTGCGGCGTAGTCACATGGATTGTACGGGGCGTAATATTGCCCTCGCCCATAACCTTGGCCGTACCGCCATTGCTTAGTGCTGTAGCCGTACCGGCAGCAATAGCCGCCGCGGAATCAAACGTATAGTTGCCGGCGGCAGAGCCACTGACCGTAACGGTATAGCGCACGCCCTGCGGGGTGGTGGTCGTATTGGCATCACGAACCGCCGTGGAATTCACGTTGGTGCTGTCATTCGTAAACTCTGCCGCAGTCACCTGAAAATCCAGATTATCCCCTGCCACCATGCCGGTAGTAGCCGATGATGAAGATGAACCGGCATTGCTGACATAGAATGTCCCTGGATCGGCATAGTCAGACTTTCCATCATACTCTTTGGTGGCCGTCAAATAATTCGGCGTACCACTGGTCGTAGTCTTAAACCACTTGTAGCCGGTATCCCCCAAAGAGCGCAGGGTAATATCGCCCGTGGTATAGAATGTTCCCCCGCCAGTACCCGTGCCAATGGGATTCCCCTGCTGGTTAACGCCGGTAACAATGCCCAGCTCGCTATACACCGGCGTCCCGCTGGCATCTACCAGCGTATAGTTCTTGGACTCCGTACCACCGGTAAGGGTAACGCCGCCCACCTCAACATCATGGGTACCAACATTTACCTGCACTTGCCCCGTGGTTTTATCAACATATTTAGGGCTGTTGTTCGCCGCTACAACCAAAGACACACTATCGCCCGAAACCACATTCGTCGTATCCAGCGTGAAATCGCTCTGGCTAAACGAGCGCAGATTGCCATTGCTGTCCTTGACAAATTCATCCTTGTCATAAGTTTTCGTTATGCCCGTGCCGTTAAACGATACCTTCAGCTGACGCTGGTAAATCGCGGCAGGCACAGTCGTGTTCAGCGACACGCTGGAGGCTGGATTACCACTGCTATTTACGATGACATAATTATGGCCCGTATAGGCATTACCACTGCCATCGGTAAGCAAAAGCTTGCCGTTAATCAATACCTGCTTGTCCGCACCAACATTGGCATCTGGTGTCGTGCCGCCACGATTCACAAAAGTAGCTGTAGGATTGGAATTGGGGTCAAAACCTACCTTGATTGAGCCGCTATCAACAGGCAAAACACCTGAAGATGTGGTGCTGGAACCATTAAACAGGTTGGGTACATATTTGGCTGCATCATAGGAACCATCGTATTCCTTAACAATGGTCTGACCGCTTAGATTATTGGTCAGCGTCACCTGACGAGGTGCAATGGAGATATTGTTGCCCACCAAATCATAGCCTTTTTGGTCAGACCAAATAAACGCCAGCTTATTTTGCGTGCCTGTGGTTTGCGTACCTGTCGGAGGCGTATAAGTAGCATCATGCTGACCAGCATCATTGTAAAATACATGGCTGGCATCAACTGTCGATGTGCTATTGGCCGCCTTTTTGAATACCGTGCCGGCATCATTTATGACCTTGGTCGTCGCATTCGAAGTGGCCGCATTGCCACTGCTGTCCACGATTTTTAACGTATCGCCATTGTAGACCAGGCCATCCAATGTCGTGCCATAGGTATAGGGCGTCATATCCTGCCCGTTGTTGGCACCATTGTTGTATTTTGCGGCAGCGGTATCAATCGCATTGTTGGAATCAAAGTATTCATAATTGTAGCTGGTCGTTTTGATGCCCTGCGTAAATGCGGTTAAAATGGGCGCAGACTGCCCCTCGTAAATGCGCCAGGTGGGACGGACGAGTTTGGTGCCGCTGTGCTGCAAACCACCAGTATTCGTAATATCCTTTACTGTGCTCCATAATTGTGAATCCGATGTAGTCCCATTATTTGCTACTAAATTCGTTATTCCCGTTAATTTAGTAAGATCTATAGTCCCTGTCTTGTCTCCTTCAATGCCAGTATTCCCCGCAACACGATATTGACCATTTCCTATAACAACAGAATTTTTTACAGTAGCTTTTTTATAATTATCACTAAATGCAGTTCCTTTTGAAAAAGTACGGTCAAAGGTTATACTAGCAGCGTTACTTCCACCTGAAATAAGTCCATTAAAAGTACTTCCTGTACTATAACTATCTGTTACTTCGTTGTTTGTTCCACCATTTAAATAACCAACTATACCTACACCAGCAGCACTATTACCGTAACTTACATTTCCTGTACTATATGAAGATTTAATCGTAATCCCGTTTGCAAAACCTACCAGGCCAGCTGAATAATCACTAGCATCAGTTATATTGGAGTTATCATTATATACATTTATAAGCGTAGTATCAACAGCTGTTTGAATAAACGCTCCCGTATCTCCCCCTGAAGCTGAAAATGTAGAATCTTTCACCCCCATATTGACAATAGTTGCATTATTGGTAGATGTAAATAAACCTGAGGTACCATTGGTAATATTTTTTACTGCATAAAAATTACCATCAATCTTTCCCGTAAAAGAAGCTACATTCTTAAACCCACTAATGGCACTGGCATCAATATCTTCAGACAACATATAGTTGCCACTGACCGCCGCACCTGTACCCAGCGTAGTATTCCAATTGGTCGAATCCACCAAGGTAAACTGCTCAACAGGTACAACTGCTCCGCTGGCAGTCAAATTTTCCGAAACATATCCTGCTCCACCGGTGCCATTTGCACTGCCTACATGAATATAACCTTCATCAGCACGCACCGTAACGCCATTGGGGGCCGTAATATCGGCAGAATTCAATAAGCGGATATTTTCCCCTTCCAGTACGACCTTATCCGCTGAAATCTTGCCCATATTGACAATATCCATCGCTGCACCGCTAGTGGAATTGCCTGCAGTAATTAAAGCTCCCATATTGCCAGCTGTGGCCGCATTTACGGCATCCGTAACCACCACTTCCCTGGTCGAAGCATAAAAGCTCCCCACATCGGACACACTTGCATCTTTGCCAAAGATAATGCCATTGGGGTTAATCAGGTATACTTCATTGCCACCTTTAATCGTGCCGTTGATATCCGAAGTATTCGGATATCCGAAGTATTCGCGCCCGTGACAATATTCATGTAGTTATTGGTTTTCGCACCGCCGTCAAACTGCACAGTTTCTCCCTTGGCAACAGAGAAATCCTGCCAGTCAATCACATTGTTATGCGGCGTGCCCGTGGCTGCAGCCGTATCGTTTATATTTAACGTATTGGTCGAGGCATCAAATGCCTTGATATCCACCGAACCATTCTTGACCACACCACCGACCGGTGCGCCATAAGAAACCGGCACAAAGCTGAACATCCCCGCCATCAGCGCAATGCTGACCTGTAAGGCTATTTGTTTTTGTCTTTTATCCCCGCGCATTTTCAACACCTCATCATCATAATTGCGCCTATAATCCATTTTCCTACATCCTTACATAATAAAGTTACTTTTATTTAATATAATAAAATCAAATTTTTCAAAAGTCTGTAATATTCTTTCCACCCAAAAGCCCTGTGCCTGGTTAAGCTGTCCACTTTACCGAGCACAGGGCTTTATTATACGAAACTTACTGTAACAAACTGAGCACCGAGGAACTATTCTGATTGGCCTGCGCCAACATGGACTGCGATGCCTGCACCAATACGTTGTTTTTTGTATAGGCAGTCATTTCCCTCGCCATATCCGCATCACGGATAACCGACTCGGTAGCCTGCGTATTTTCGCTGGCCGTCGTGATATTGGCAGCGGTGAAATTCATCCGATTTTCCACAGAACCAATACTGGTTTGCAAGGTCAAAGCCTTGCCAATAGCCAATTCCAGCACGTTGATGGCAGCATTAGCTTTTTTCTGCGTGATAATCGAAAGATTCGTGCCATCATTGGCTCGCAACCCTAAGGCTGTGCTGCGCATATCCGAAAAGCCCATCTTCACTGTCTGATTAGCTTTCGTTCCAATTTGAAAAGTCAGTGCATTATCTGGGGATGCATTCTCTGCACGAATCATTTCGCCAAAATCATTCAAAACAGAATTAGCAGTCAGATTCATTGTACCATCTTTATTTATTACATTGATAGTCAGCCCAGAAATCTGACCATCCACACCAGCCTGGCCAGCTATAAACATTAGTGCTTTATTTCCCTTTACAGTCTCTACCGGATTTCCAGTGCGATCAGCTGCATATCCTTGAGTAGTATTTTCAAAAATCATGCTGATACTTGTGCTTGGCGGTCTAACACCATGCTCATCTACACTACGCGTAAACATATTGATTACAGAATTATTTCCCACAGGATCCAACGTTGTTATATGTGTTTTCCCTTGAATAACATAAGAAAACTCTATTTTGCTATCGCTTAATATTCCTAAACTTCTGCCAGTATAATCCTTTAAACTGGTTATTCTATCCGTACCATTTGTAGCCGCATCCAGACTTTCATTAGCCAACACCGTAAAAGTCGCCGGATTTACTTCATTATTATGCGACCCATCTAATACTACCTTGCCATTGTACATCACATTAGCATTTTCATCAATCTGGCTGACAGCCTGATCCAATTCCTTTTGGATAATGGCTCTATCTGCATCGGTGTTGGTATCGTTAGCCGCATTGATGACTTTTTCCTTCAACGTGCTGAGGATATCCACCGTGCTCTGCACGCCGCCTTCGGCCACTTTCAGCATGCTCATGGCGGTCTGGGTATTGTCAAGGTCCTGATTCAGGCTGCGAATCTGTGTCTGCATCTTCTCCGAGATGGCATAGCCCGAAGCATCATCCTCTGCGCTGTTGATTTTCATCCCTGTGGACAGGTTCTTCTGGTTCTTCGTGCGCGCCTTCTCATTCTTGTTCAACTCATTCAGCGTGTTCTTCGCTGACATGTTATTCTTTACCACCATAGCCATAGCGGCCAACCTCCTTGTTCTTTACCACAACATTTATAGCTACGCAAACCCACATCCTCCCCGACGCAGATTTGCTGATTGTTCTATTTATGTTATCGAAAGATTTCCCAAAATCTTAAGTGCTGCAGAAAAATTTTTCTGCAACAGCCCACCTTGGCAAGCCCCTTTCCCATGAGAAGGACTGGCAAAGATGGGTTATAACATATCGAGCTGCTGTTTCTCGATTCGACAATTATGTTCCCGTGTTTTTTTATCATAGTTGATGCCAACAAGAATTACCTGCTTGTATTCCAGTCCTTGCAGCACCGCAGGATAAGCGTTGGCTTTTATCTGCCGGATAGCAGTCTGTGCATCGTGGTTCCATTTTAGTTCTACTACAATGGCCGGGCGATCGGCAAAGCGTTTTTTGGGGATGAACACGATATCGGCAAAGCCCTTGCCGGTGGGAAGTTCGCGTATCATCTGGTAATGTTCACGGGCGGCATAATAAGCCAGCGACAAGGTATAGGACAGGGCGTTTTCATCATTGTACTGGATATGGCTGGTTTCCAGATGGGCTTCGGCTATCCCCTGCGCTACCGCAGCTTCATCGCCTGCTAAAGTTGCTTTTAGCAGGGCTTTGGATTTTTTGATGGAGTGCATGACCTCCGACCATTCAGAACGGGTGGTCGCGGTAACGAATTCGTCCATGATTTCCTTGTTGGGCACGAAGATTTCCTTGTTCGGTTCATCATAGCCCAAATAACCCAAATGCACCAGCAAGGTCAGTACATCATCCGCGCTGTGGAAGGTAACCATGTCATTGACGAAGGAACGGCTGTCGATTTCCACGCGGCCACCCGCCATAACAGCCAGGATGGCATCACGCAGGCCATCATAATTCATGTCAATGTAGACGCGCAGGGCTTCAAAGGTCTCGGTCTGGTTCCAGTAGTTGTTGAACTTGCCCATCAGCATGCTCTGCACTACGGAACGGGGGCTGTAGACTTCACCGCAGCCTTCCAGCCGATAGCCGTCATACCATTCTTTGGTCTGTATGAAGTCCATATTGTACCGCTCGCAGAGGGCTTTTACTTCCGCCTCGGTAAAGCCGGTATAGACCGCCAGCCTGCCCTGGTCCAACATGGAAAATTCGGAGAACATATTGAGCGCTGAGTGGGTACCGTATTTTTTGATGGGCAGAATGCCGGTCATATAGGCAAGGGCAATATATTCCTTGTCCTTCAGCCAGTCCCGCAAAAAGTCCAGATATTGGTCCTGCTGCTCCTTGTGATTTTTCTCCTCGCGGAAGATACAGTCCCATTCATCAATGATGATGACAAACTGCCGCTGCGTTTCAGCATAGATATCCTGCATGGTTTCAATCAGGTCATTGGTATCGAAGAAATCAATGTTCTCATATTCACGCAATAAATCACGCAAGATAATTTTGCGCAGGCGCAATAGCAATGCCTCCATACTATCTGTCCGGCTCAAAAATTCCTGCATATTAATCTTTATCACATTGTAGTTGCTAACGTACTGATTAAAACTTTTGTCCTTTTCAATTTCCATGCCATGGAATAACGCTCTGCCATCAACGCTATGGTCATAGTATGCGCTGATCAGGTTAGCCGACATCGACTTGCCAAAACGCCGTGGCCGGCTGACGCAGACAAAGCGCTGTTCCGTGTTGATTACATGATTGAGATAGCCCAGCATGCCGCTTTTATCTATGTATATTTCACTGTTGCGGGACTGCTGCAGTTTTCCCGCCCCAGGGTTCAGATATGTGCCCACAATAAGCACCTCCAGTCGCACAAAAAGCCTCTCTATGGCTTAATTCTAGCACATAGAAAGGCTTGCTGCTACCTATTTTAAAATATTGAGTATGCCGCTACTGTTCTGATTGGCCTGGGCCAATGCAGACTGAGCTGTCTAGGTGAGAATGTTGTTCTTCTCATAGCCGGCTAAGCCGGGGAACAGTCTTTTATTGCAACAAGCTCAGAACCCTGCTGGCATTCTGATTCGATTGAGCCAGCATTAGTTGTGCAGACTGGGTAAGAACATTATTCTTCGTGAAGTTCGTCATGATGGCAGCCATATCCGCATCCTGAATGGTGCTCTTGGAGCTGATGGTGCTCTCCTGTTGGACAGTAATCTTGTCCTCGTCCTGCTCCAGACGCATGCGGTAGGCACCTATATCAGTAATTTGATTCAGAGCATAGTCCATGGCCATGTCCAAAATGTCTATAGCCTGCAAGGCTTTCTCCCGAGTAACAACATGAGCATCCTCTAGGGTGGGGTCGGGATCGATGTATGCGGCAGGGATGGGATTGCCGTCATTGTCCTTCAGGATTTCACCTGTATTGGGATCTCTTTGGGCAATGATTTCCCAGGTGACCGGATCGCGCATAGGCACCTTGCCGGTGATGGCTCTGGGGTGCATGCTGTCAATGAAAACATGGACGGCATTGCTGGAATGGGTGGTGTCGTGAATGACTAAGGGGTTACCAGGAATGTATTCATCATGTGGCTGCGGGTTTCCACCTTTTACGGAGCCATTATATATGTCAAGTGGTAAAGAACTCTTGTATAAGTAGTAATCTCCATTATTTTCTACAATCGAGAATTGGTGTGCATTATAGTCTATATAAACTTGATTCTGTGTATTTTTACCTTGATTTTTGGAAGTAGGAACTTTCGATGAAACTGCTTCAAAAATTGCTTTGGGTATATCCGTAACTGAGTTAAGTCCAGCTGTACCGACTGTTAACTTAATATTTTGACGAGATGCCCCCGGTATATTTTTTATTTCAATTGTTGAGTCTGCAGTTTTGATTTTGTCGTTGAAGTTAAATTCAACGTATTGATCGCAACCTCCGCAAAGTGCAGTAAAAGGAAGGTCATTCATATCATGAACAGAGAGTCCTTTTTGTGACAGGCTAGAAAAATCTAACTTTACGTTAATGGGAATACCAGTAAAGCGGGTAACCAGAGCACCTGAATCCCCCCCTTTATCTGGATCAGCTATAGGCTTCGGAGTAGATTTTTTTAACTTCAATGAACCACTATTCTTTTCTACGACATAATATTCAGCATTATTCTGGTCTATACCGCCTTTACTTGTACCAGTTCCAGCAATAAATTCTGTAGCGATATTAATATTTTTGATGTGGCCATTAATAACCTTTACAGTTTTCCCATTGTGGTAATCCCCAGCCAGCAATAACTTCCCATTATAATTCGTAGTTGCAGCAATATCAATAATAGTATCCATCCGCTGGGAGAATTCCTTTTCAATAGTTGCCCTGTCCGCATCGGTATTGGTGTCATTGGCTGCATTGATGGCCAGTTCCTTCATGTCCCGCAGGTTCTCTATTACTTCCCTGATACCGCCTTCCGCAACGCCCAAAAGGTCTCTCCCTGTTTTTACGTTCTGGATGTCCTGCCCCAGGCCCCACTCCTCGATTTCCAAACGGCGGGATATGGCAAACTCCGAAGCTCCATCTGAGGCGTCTTTGATTTTCAAACCAGAAGCGGCTGCCTTCAGAGCCTTGCCCAAGGCAGTCTGGTTCTTTTCCAAGAGATTCAATGCTTTCTTTGAGCCTAAATTATGATTAATGACTAAAGCCATAGTGTTAGCTCCTTCCTAGTGCAACATTTGTTTAACAATCTAATTTTCGTGTTGTTTTCACACTGCTCCAGACTTCTGATTTGCACGCGCATTCTCCCCATTACCTTACTGTAAAAGACTCAGTACAGATGAACTATTTTGATTAGCTTGCGCCAGCATACTTTGCGCACTCTGCATTAGGACATTGCTTTTCGTGTAGCTTGTCATCTCCTTGGCCATATCCGCATCGCGAATAACCGATTCAGAGCTTTGGGTATTTTCGCTGGCGGTGGTCAAGTTGGCTGCCGTGTATTCCATACGGCTGATAATCGCACCGATTTTGGTCTGATAACCTAAGGCTCTATTGAGGGATTTATCTATCTGCCGAATGGCGGCTGTGGCATCCGACCAGGTAGCCACGCTGATGTTGGTGCCGTCTTTGGCCTTCACACCCAAAGCTTCGGCGTGAATGTCGTTTATGGCAACGTGAATGGCTTCATTGGCTTTGGTGCCGGTATGGAACTGCCAGCCGCCAATCTTGTGTTCAAAGGCCGGCCACTCCACTTCCAAGCCATCAATCACGGTTACCGCATCTTCGGGATAAATCCAGTATTTTGTCGAGCCGCCTTCAGGGACAGTACTTTCTGCCGTGCGC